>DBGBSM010000489.1:0-6058 GCA_048468815.1 Parabacteroides sp. | reverse complement strand
ACTGAAGATGTCTTTTTTCTTTCCGTATAACGTAAAAACCCCGTTCCCCGCCCTTCTGTCCCCCTCCGAAACGGTGAAACTTTTGTTTCACCAGCATGAAACAGTTGTTTCTTCTGCATGAAACAAAAGTTTCTTGTGCATGAAACAAGTGTTTCATCCGGCAGGTAATTTCCGGGATAAATACGGGTTCTTCTGTTGCCTGCACGAATTTTTCCGGTTTGCGGGCCGGAACCGTTCAAAACCACCGGCTTTTAGCAGCTCTTTTCTTCTTCGGGTTTCCTTATCGCTCCTCGAATTTCTTTTTTTACTACCTTTGCTTCACTTATACAACGAAGAGAGGCGGCAGCGCAGGCATAACCGGGCCCGCTTGTGTATGCGCCGGCCTGCACCTTTGCTTCGAAAAGCAAACTAATTTATATACTGATGATAAAACAGCCCGAGCGCGCCCCTACCCCGCTCCTGTCACTCGTACCGATTGCCGTGTTGGTCGGTTTGCTGTTCGTAACGATTCGTACTTTCGGCAGCGATGCGTTGAGCGGCGGCAGCCAAATCGTACTGCTTACCGCTACCGCCGTGTGTTGCCTCATTGCGATGCTGTGGAGCCGGGTAGACTGGAAAACGATAGAAGCGGCCATGACGAGCAATATCGCCAGCGTGGGGCCGGCATTGATTATCTTACTGATTATCGGGGCGCTGTCGGGCGCCTGGATGATCAGCGGCGTAGTGCCCACCTTGATTTATTACGGCATTCAAGTGATTCATCCCTCCTTTTTCCTGGCCTCCACCTGCATTATCTGCGCCGTGGTATCGGTGATGACGGGAAGCTCGTGGACGACTATCGCCACCATCGGCATCGCACTGCTCGGCATAGGCGAGGCGCAAGGATTCAGCGAAGGATGGACGGCTGGAGCGATTATTTCGGGTGCGTATTTCGGCGACAAGATGTCGCCCTTGTCGGATACCACCATACTCGCCTCCTCGGTTACCGACACGCCCCTGTTCCGGCATATCCGGTATATGCTGGTTACCACGGTGCCGAGCATCGCGATTACCCTGCTTATCTTCGGCGTTGCGGGCTTCTCGCACCAGGCGGCCGAATCGGAACATATCGCTGTATTTTCCGCGTTGCTGAAACAAAAGTTCGTAATTACGCCCTGGCTGCTGGCGGTACCGGTGCTGACCGGCATACTCATCGCCCGGAAAGTGCCGTCGATTATCACCCTGTTCATCTCGACCGGCCTGGCGGCCATGTTCGCCTTTATCTTCCAACCCGGCCT
The DNA here is from genome assembly GCA_048468815.1 of Parabacteroides sp. Taxonomy (GTDB): domain Bacteria; phylum Bacteroidota; class Bacteroidia; order Bacteroidales; family Tannerellaceae; genus Parabacteroides_B. The sequence goes on along the minus strand of DBGBSM010000489.1, from coordinate 4,781 downwards.
GTTGCACGAAATTGCGGGCGACGGCGCTACCGGCGCGGCAGCGGGATTCAAGGGCGCCATGATGATGCTGTTCGGGGGCACCTCGGTCGAAACCGGCAATGCCGCCCTGAACGACCTGGTTTCTACGCGGGGCATGGCGGGCATGATGAATACTATCTGGCTGATTATTTGTGCGATGTGTTTCGGGGGTGCGATGGCGGCCAGCGGCATGCTGGGCAGCATCACGTCGTTTTTCGTACGGTTTATGAAGAAACGGGTGGGGATGGTGGCTTCGACCGTGCTGTCGGGTATTTTCCTGAATATCGTAACGGCCGACCAGTATATCTCGGTAATCCTTACCGGCAATATGTTCAAGGAAGTGTATAAGCACCAGGGATACGAAAGCCGGTTGCTGAGCCGCACGGTGGAAGACGCCGTAACGGTTACCTCGCCGCTGATTCCCTGGAATACGTGCGGCATGACGCAAGCCACCATTTTAGGGGTGGCTACTTTTACTTACCTCCCGTATTGCTTTTTCAATCTGCTCAGCCCGCTGATGAGCGTGCTGGTGGCGGCTACGGGATACAAAATAAGGAAAGCCCATGAAGAAGTTTAGAATCACCTTACTGGCGCAAGTCGTTATCGCCATTGCGGCCGGCGTATTGTTCGGGCAGTTCTTGCCAAAAGAGCTGGCGCGCGTGTTCGTAACGTTCAACTCGCTGTTCGGCAATTTCCTTACGTTCGCCATCCCGCTCATTATCGTGGGGTTGGTTACGCCCGCTATCGGCGAGTTGGGGAAAGGCGCCGGCCGGTTGCTGTTGCTCACGGCGGCGATTGCCTACGGCTCCACGCTCTTCTCCGGCTTCTTTACTTATTTCAGCGGCGAGGCCGTTTTTCCGCATATCCTGCCGGCCCATACGGAGTTGAGCACGCTCGATAATCCGGAGGATTTATTATTGAAACCGTATTTCACGGTGGCGATGCCGCCGCTGATGGAAGTGATGACTTCGCTGCTCCTTTCCTTTTGTGTGGGGTTGGGACTCTCGGTTATCCAGGGTACGGCGTTACGCGCGGCGGCTACCGACTTCCGCGATGTGGTGGTGTTGCTTATCGAGAAGGTGATTGTTCCGCTGCTGCCGCTGCATATTTTCGGTATCTTCCTGAATATGACGGTAAGCGGGCAGGTAACCGAGATTATCGCGCTGTTCATGAAAGTGGTGTTGGTGATTTTCGTGTTGCACGTGCTGTTGCTGCTTATCCAGTTTACCGTGGCCGGAGCGGTAAGCAAACGCAATCCGCTCAAGCTGCTCCGTACCATGCTTCCGGCGTATGCCACGGCGCTGGGTACGCAATCGTCGGCCGCCACCATTCCGGTAACGCTGGCGCAAACGCAAAAGAACGGGGTGCGCTCCGGCATCGCCACGTTCGTGATTCCGCTGTGCGCCACCATTCATCTATCGGGCAGTACGATGAAGATTACCGCTTGTGCGATGGCCATCATGATGATGTCGGGGATGCCGGTTACGTTTACCGAGTTCGGCGGCTTTATTATGATGCTCGGCATTACGATGGTAGCGGCGCCGGGCGTTCCGGGAGGCGCCATCATGGCGGCATTGGGACTGCTGCAAAGCATGCTCGGTTTTAACGAAACGCTCCAGGCGTTGATGATTGCTCTTTACATCGCGATGGACAGTTTCGGTACGGCTTGCAACGTAACGGGCGACGGGGCGATTGCGGTAGTGGTGGACCGGCTGGCGGGAAAATCGGGCGATTAACCCTCGTTTACCAGCAGGGAGGCGGTATAACAGGTAGTTTCGGTAACCGGACAGAGGGACAGGTAACCGGATTGCAGCTTCCCGTTTCGTATCACTTCCGGATAGGCGGCCGCGCATTCGAGGTGCTTCGCGTACGCTTCGCCCGGCATGGCGTGGTATGCGATGCGGAACTGACCCCGGCTTCCCGGTGCGAGCCGGTGCCGGCTGATGTGCAGGGCGGTGGTGCCCATCGTGCGGCGCATATTGATTTCCACGCAGGGATGGAGCCGGAAAGCGCCTTGCCCGTCATTATAAATCAGCATATCCACGCCGATATAACCGGTATACAGATAGCCTGCCACGTCTGAAAGGCAGGCTTCCGACGCCGCTTTTATTTCTTCGAGCAGTTCGGAATCGACAAACGGCGCCAACCGGCGGGCTATTTCTTCCTGGCTCCCTACGAAATTACCTTCGTAATTGCCTCGTTGCGTGGTACGGAATAGCGAAAGCCCTTCGAAAGACACACGTCCTTGCCCGTCGGAAAAGAACTCCATCGCGAAATCGGCTTGCTTGTCGAGCGCCGGTTCGATGCTGATGCTGCCTTGCTTCTTCACTATGCCGGCCATCCAGGTTCGGTCGGGTTCGGTTACCGGGCCGCTAATCCAACGCAATCCGCGACCGGACGAAGAATACGGCGCTTTCAACACGACCGGTTTCTTCCCGGTTGCTACTAATTCTTCGATTTCCTCCAGCGAAGAGCGGAAACGGGGTAAAATCGTTTGGTCCGGCTCCGGTAGCACGCCCAGGAGGGAACGCAGGCAGAGCGCCGCGGTTTGCCGGGCGCACAAGCGGGCGTAAGCCTCGTCGTACGGCGGGATAACGAGCGAGTGCCAGCCGGTTTCTTCTTTCCAGGTTTCGTACCGGTGCACGCTTTGGGGCGACCAGCCCCACGGGGAGGCTACGGCCGGAGGCAACGCTTTTGCTTTTGCGGCTGCTTCGCGGGCGGTAAGCGGGGTGGCAAACGAACCGAAGCGTTCGGTGAGGGACTCTACAAAGCCTGTGTCGCCCGGGTTTTCGGTAAGGATATAATCTTCGGGCGCTGCATACCAGGCCGGCAGCAGGGCCAGGTCGCGGTGCATGCGGAGGATGCGGGCCGGCGCCCTGTAATAAGGAGAGCCGTTGAGCACGGCCGTTTCGTGGCCGGGGTTGAAGTAATGGAGCAAAGGCATAAGGCTATAAGGCAAATAAGGGAACATACGGGAGGCGGCGGGCCCCGGTAAAAACAAGAACGGAGACACCGGGTACGGGGTAGCCCCTTCCTCTGTGTCTCCGTAACGGGATGCCGAACTTCCCGCTTTCTTTATTCAAGCGTCTCGTCTATCGCGTCGATTTTCTTGACGGTTAATTCCATGTCTTCTTTCAGTTTCTCGATTTTACGGTTCATCTCCTTGAGCAACCCGCTGCCGCCTTTCGACGAAACCGAGAGGAAACCGATGTTGTTCTCGTAGGTATTGAGCTCGTTTTTCATCCGCTCGTACTGACGCATCAGGCGGTCGCGCTCGTTATATACCTTGTTCTTCGACTTGTCCGACATGTCGGTCAGGTTCGAGCGGAACGTTTGCATCTTCCGTTCCGAGCGGTCTATCTTCAACCGGTCGTACTGGGCGTCTACCGCTTCGTGGTACTGCTTGTAAATCTTGTCTTTTTCCTTGAACGGAACGTACCCCACGGTATTCCATTCGCTCATGTATTCTTTCAACTGCGCGAAGGCCTCGTCGCGGTCGTCCTCGCTGTCGAGGGCGTTGATTTTTTCGATGAGGGCTTTTTTGGCGGCGAGGTTCTCGTGTTCCACGCTTTTCTGCGAAGCGTTATTCTTGTTTTTCTGCTCGAAGAAATAATCGCAGGCCGAGATAAACCGCTTCCAAATGGCGTCGGAATGCTTGCGGGCTACCGAGCCTACGGTTTTCCATTCTTTCTGGAGCGCGATGAACTGCTCGGTCGCGTCTTTCCAGTCGGTGCTGTCTTTCAGCGCTTCCGCCCGTTCGCACAGGCTCCGCTTCAGCTCCAGGTTCTTATCCATCGTTTCCTTGATGGATTTGTAGAACTCGCTTTTTTTATTGAAGTAGATGTCGCAGGCGGCCCGGAAACGCTCGAAAATCTTCACGTTCGCCTTCTTGGGAGCGAAACCGATGGTTTTCCATTTTTCCTGGAGCCCGATTACTTCCTTGTTCTTTTCTTCCCAGTCTTTAAAGGTGTTCAGCTTGGTGAAGTCGATTCGCTCGATTTCCTCGCAAATGGCCGTTTTGGCTACCAGGTTGTCCTGCTCTTTCGCTTTGATCTTTTCGAAATGTTCCTGGTGCTTTTTATTGATGGCGGTCGAAGCCGTTTTGAAGCGCGTCCACAACTCTTCGCGCAACTCCTTGGCTACCGGGCCTATCTCGCGCCACTGCTGATGCAGCTTTTGCAGTTGATGGAAGGCGGAAACCACGTCGGATTCGGCATCCAACTTCTCTACCGCCTCGCATAAGGCGTTTTTCAGCTCCAGGTTCTTTTTAAAGTCGTAATCGCGGAACTGGTTGTTTATTTTGATAATGTCGTAGAAGCGTTCCGTGTATTGCTGGTAGTTACGCCACAATTCGTTTACATGCTCGGCCGGTACGTCGCCGGTATCTTTCCACTGCTGCTGAATGTCTTTGAACTCGTTGTACAGCTTGTTGAAATCGTCCTGGCTTTCGGTAAGGGCTTTCAGTTTGTCGATCAGCGTGAGCTTGGCGGCATAATTGGCGGCTTTCTTTTTTTCTTCTTCGGCCAGGATGGCGGCCCGTTTTTCTTTGTACACCGTAAGCAGCTCTTTCAGCCGGTCTTCCGTGGCATCGGCCGGAGCCTGGAAATCCTTTTCTTCACCCCCGTCGGCCAGAAACGCTTTCTTCAATTCTTCCGTTTCGTTCCGGCGCAGCTTGTAATAAGCCTGTTTCAACGCTTCTATTTCCGAACGTGCCGACTCGGCCGAAGCAGCCACCAGTTGGGTGAGCTTCTCCAGAATCTCGT
>DBGBSM010000488.1:0-2316 GCA_048468815.1 Parabacteroides sp. | reverse complement strand
GGGCTACGTCCGCTTCGCTAAAAATAAGCTTGCGTTCACTGAAGGGGGTGAAACTCGCTGCGCTCAAACAACACCCCCTTCCGGGCGTTCACTCCAGCTTATTTTTTTAACGCTCATCGCCCGAGGCCCGCGGGCCATACGAAGTGGCCGGTTTTATACAATACGGTAAAATCAGGAATGCCGGTTATACGAAACAGCATGGCTTGCCGGGCGTTCGCTCCGTACCATTTTCTTTATGCTCTCTCACTGAAACCCCTGGTTTCATACGGTGTGGCCGGCGTTATACGATGCAATAAAATCGCCATCCTCATAAAACGACCGGCTCCTTTCAGCATGCGGGAGGAAAGGAACGTGCTCTCTCCCCCATTTCCCCTCTGTTTCTCCCTTCTCTTCTCTGTGTCTCCGTGTCTCTGTGTTCAACACGGTAAAACCAGTTCGATGCGGCTTTTTTGTATCTTTCCGCGTAAAGAAATCTGTATTCGCAGGCTGCAAATATAAATTCGCAAGCTCAGAATATATATTCGCAAGTTCAGAATATATATCCGCAACCTGCGAATATAGTTTTTTTGCCGGCCGAACAGAACTTTCCACGGCAGGGGAAAGAAAAAACCGATGCACCCGGCCGGTTACCTCCGGCTCTGAATCCCCGGGGAAGCCCATACGATATGGCCGGCGTTATACCATGCAGTAAAATCGCCATCCTCCTAAAACGACCGGCTCTTTTTCAGCATACAGAAAGAAAGAAGCGTGCCCTCTCCCCCATTTCCCCTCTGTTTCTCCCTCCTCTTCTCTGTGTCTCCGTGTCTCTGTGTTCAACGCGGCAAAACCGATTGTATGCAGCGTTTCTTTTCCGTTCCGCGTACGGAAATCTATATCCTTAGGCTAAGGATATAAATCCCCAGGCTGCGGATATATATCTTTAACCTGAGGATATATATCCGTAACCTGGGGATATAGTTTTTTTGCTGCTCCAACAGAACTTTCCGTTGCAAGGGAAAGAAAAAAACCGAGACGGCCGGCCGGTTACCTCCGCCCTTCCGTGCCAGTGCACCCCGTTGCCCGAGAGTGAAGCAGAACGCGCTGCCTCCTATCGGTTCCGGAAACCGGACGAACGATTCGAGGCAGCGGCAACAAGCAAAAAACAATAAGCCACCGCTTTCGGCTCGTTGCCGGCCGCGCGGAACGGCTTACCGCGTACTGTCGATGCGTATCATCTCGATGGGTTGCTTCTGTTCCTTATCCAAGGGAGCCCCCTGGTATTGCACCGTACCGAAATCGATCTGGTTCAGGTCGATGCACCGGATGGTGTTGTTGTACGACGTTTTGTAATAAATCTTCCGCGCGGTTAAATCCACCGCCGACGTCCATTGCGTAGCGCTCGGAATATCGGGCACCTTTCCTTCCGGAAACTCCGTTCCGATAGGAATATCGAAATTGTTCAGGATATGGAAACACTGCAACACCGTTTCGTAACCGTTGGCCCTTTGCGGAGCCGTGGCCTTGTAAAACGCGACCCGCACGAAGCGCGAAGGCGGCGTTACGTCGCCCGGCAGCCCCAGCAATCCCGAGCCCGCGCCGAACGGAAAAATCGTGAGGTCGGCCAGCTTGTGCGCCGGAGCGCCGCCGGCATACAGGTTGACGTAATTATTCAGGTTAGTGAGGTGCCACGGAAAACCCGGCGAGTTGGTAAGCACGCCTACCGGATTGTCGTAAAATTGCGGCACCCCGTCGATGAACTCCAACACTACCTGGTTGCCCTTCGCATCGCCGATGCGCCAATGCACCGTAGAAGTCATACCGGGACTGTCGAGCGAAACCAGCCGCACCTGGCCGATAGCCGCTTTCACTTCGTCGATGGTGGCGAATTGCGACAAAATCCAGGGCACTACCTGCAAATCCGACAACGTACGGCTGTTTTGCAACGAGTCGTACGGGGGATAATAACCGTAGCGGGGAAAATAAAAAAGACCCGCCGACAATCCGGCCTCGTTCATCCCTTCCGCGATAAACTCTTTCTGCACCACTGCCAGCCCCGCTACGCCGTAACGCGCCCGGAACGCCAACCCGTTCTTGCCCGAGGGCGTATACGAAACCGTTTCGTATCCCCGCGGCATAATCACATACTCGCTCGGCAGCGGCGTTTCGCCCCATTCGATGGTGCGCGCCTGCACGTAATCGCCGTTCGCGGCCGTAAACGAAATGCCCGTACAGGCCGCAGCCGGCGCCATGCTCCCGGCGACCGCCACGAGGCAGGCCGCCGCGCCTATCTTTACTTGTTTTAAATAATTCATTGTGCCTGATTTATATAGTTACCTG
>DBGBSM010000487.1:0-5498 GCA_048468815.1 Parabacteroides sp. | reverse complement strand
TACGACTACCATGTATACGCTATAAAATTTCATTTAAAAAACCATCGTCATTCCCCCTATAAATACAATCTTCTTACGAACACCTACGAACCGAGGAAAATTGTATTCACTTGCATCAACATAATGCTCCGGGTATACCAGGAAGACGATCACGCTTCCTTCGGTTTTATAGGCTCAAATCTTTTAAGCGAAAGTCCGGATAATACAAAAAGGTTTCGATTTTATCGTAAAATCATGGCCACCTACTTCTCGGAAAAATATTTTGTTCATCAGGAGAATTCGTTCAAAAGCGTTTATCTTATGATTAACAAAGTCGAGTTAACCAACAATGCTGATTTACTCGAAGACATTCAGAGCGCCTTCCTGGAGCAATATGCGTATTTTGATTAGCAAGGGTTGTGCTTTTTATGCAGGCTGGTTGTAATAAGATAAAATCACACTGCAACCAAGCTGGTTCGAAAATTTTCAACGATGCTTAGAGCCTGTTTAAATCTTGCTCGACACTGTTTCGAGAGTTGCTTTCGAGGATATTCAGTTATTTTTGTGAGGAGCAAAGCGGGCTATGTGACGAACAATAACAGACCGAAAAGAAACTCAAAACAGACCGATAAAACCACATCTTAAAGATTTATACAAGGAAAATTTAAACAGGCTCTTACTCTTCCCGCCATTTCTGTTTACTATGTGTGTTTTTTAATTCCCTGTTTCGATACCGGAACGAAGGAAATTTTTCTTTTCCTGCCCGGCAAAACCCGGCTTTATCAGCGGGAAAACTGTATTCGCAGGTTGCGAATATAAATCCGTAGGCTGCGAATATATATTCTAAGGTTGCGAATATATATCCGTAAGCTAAGAATACAGTTTTGCCGGGCAAGAAAATACGAACGGTACCGCATGAAAACAGCTTAGACAAAGCAGGTTCCGCGTTACGCTCCCGGAACGGTGCACCAGCAGATAAGCGCCCCCTTACCTGCGGTTGACGATGTCGCGGGCGCACGGCCCCCGGTGATGAGAATAACCCGGAGTATGGCTGCGCCAGCGCGGGTCGGCCTCTACTTTCAGTTGGCGGTAATCGTCGCCGGTGCGGCGGATATAATCGTCGAGAAGCTCCCGGTGGCGGGCCAGCACGCCGGCATAAGCCGGGTCGGAAGCCAGGTTACGCATTTCGCCTTTGTCTGTTTCCAGGTCGTACAACTCTTCGCCACCCTCCAAGTAATGCGTATACTTATACTGCTCGCTGCGAATCATACGCCCCGGGCTTACCGTTACCTCGTACTCGCTGTGCCACTCCGACGCCACGTAGGGGTGCTTCCGGAGCTGCTCCTCTCCTCTCAACACCGGGGCGAAGCTGATACCGGGCTTGCCTTCGGGCGCGGGGATGGCTGCCAGGTCGCACAAGGTGGGAAGCAAATCGGTGGTAGGTTGCACCAGCAAATCGCTCACCGGCTCGCTGCGTTGACGGATGCCGGGCCCCGCCGCCAACAAGGGCACGTTGGTTACTTCTTCGTAAAAACTCACCTGCTTGGTTACCATCCGGTGCGAAGCGAGGCCGTCGCCGTGGTCGGCCAGGATAACCACGACGGTGTTCCGGCCGGCCGGCGTGGAATAGAGTGCATCGAGCACCTGCCCGATTTGGCGGTCGGCCAGTTGCGTATAGTGCCGGTACGCCGCTAAGTAATGCCGGTAGTTCGTTTCGCTCCACTGCGACGCCTGCGCCATCCGGCGGTGCGTACAACAGATGTATTGCACCGGAACCGGGCGTGCGCTCCAATCGGCCACTTCGAAATTGGCAGGCAACTCCGGCAACGTGCCCGGCACGGGCGCATCCGTATGCACGCCCGCGTTGGCTCCTACGTAGCCGCAAATGGTATGGGGGTTCTGGAAATCGACTACGCAGATAAAAGGTTCGGCGGGCGCCTTGCTTAAATAGGACACCGCATCCCGGCAGGTACCCACGTCGAGGAAGCTATCGCTGTTGACCGGGTAATGCGGGTCGTCGAACGGCTCGGGCACCGGTTCTTTGTGTTCGAAGCCGCGCAACGCGCCGCCGTCGTGCGTTTTCCCGAAATGCACGGCCTCATAGCCATGCGCCGCAAACACGCTGCCCAGGGTAGGCACGCTATCGGGAAGCTCGGGATTGATGTGGGTGCCCGAATTGGAACGGACGCCAGTTTGATGGGGCATCAGGCCGCTCCACAAAGCCGCCCGCGAGGGCTGGCTGAGCGGACAGCCTACGTAGGCATTCGCAAACACGACGCCGGCCGAGGCGATGCGGTCGATGGCGGGGGTGGCTCCCTGCGTTTCACCGTACGCGCCTACGATGCGCTGCGTAAGGTGGTCGCACTGGATAACGAGGATGTTAGGGCGTTGCTGCGCGGTTGCGCTGGTGCAGGCCGACAGGGCGGCTATAGGGTAAATCCATTTCATAACTTCCTATTTTTGATAATAACTGATTTTTTCGCTTGCTACGAAGGGGCTTTCTTTTTCGCTCGCCGCGAAGGCGTCTGCCGACGGCGCCTACCGGCGGTCTTCATTTTTTGGCTTGACCCAAAAAACGAAGCAAAAAAGGTCAAGGGCTACGTCCGCTTCGCTACATCCCGGCTTTCGTTCGCTAAAAGCCCCGAACTCGCTCCTTTCAGGAGCTCAAACAGCGTGGCTTTTTTAACGCTCGCTTTCAGCCGGTCTGCTTTACGCTCATCGCCCGAGGCCCGAGGGACCATACGAAGTGGCCGGTTTTATCCAATGCGGTTATACCGGGAATGCCGGTTATACGAAACAGTGCCTCCGTGCCTCTGTGTTCAATCCGCATGCCCTTTCGCCGTTAACCGAACCTCGTAACTCGCCCCGTCGCGGCATTCGAAACGGAGCACCGTGCAGTTTTTATCGGCCGATACCACGCGGCAACCGGCAGCTGGCTCCGCCACGTCCCATTCGCCCCGGAGCGTAACGGTAACGGGAATCAGGCCGCTCTCGTTGTCGATCCACGGACGCGAATAAATGCTTCGTTCCACCCGCTTGCCCGCCGCATCCAGCAACTCGTCGGAAGGACCCCGGTACAACGCCAGGTCGGGTTGGCAAACCGTAAGCCGCACGGCAGCCGGTTCCTCGCGCACCATCAACAGGCACGACGTATCCGCCTGCAAAACCAGGCCCGAAGGCAACCGGCGGGGCGTTTCGAACAATACGTACGACGTAATCGCTTCCGGCAAGTACCGCACGATATGCGCCTGCTTATCCCGCTGCAACACCCGGTAAGGCGGACGCCGGGTGAAGGCCGATAACCGGGCGGCATCCGTTTGCGGCAATACCGCATACTCGTACTTCGCACCGCGAGGCGCTTTGCCGTGGTCGAATACCAGCGACACCCAATCGCCTTTTGTTTCCTTCCCCGTTTTCTCGCCGAGGGAATATTGCGGGAAATTTCTTTCCAGTTTCACGGCGCCGGGCGTATAATAACCGGTGCCGAAAGGGTCGAGCCACTGCTTTCCGCCGGCGGGTTGCCGGTTCCAGTACGCCTGTTCCTGCGGGCTGTTCGCCGTTAACTGGAACACGGTGGTTTCGGTAGGATAAGCGCTGTTCGTATTTTCGATATCCGAGCCCAGGCACACAATCGTGCCGTCGAAGAAATGGAACGACTTACGCGCCCGGTGCGAACCGTTGTACTTGTCGTGCTCGTGCAGCTTCATGCCGAAATTGCCGTTTTCGCCGCCTTGCGAAAGACCGCCGGCAAACGCTTCGTCGGAATACAACATTTCTTCCACGCCCGAAAAAGCATCGACGTTGCGCACATCCGCCCGCAGTTCCGCCACCGGCAGATGAATGGCCGTAGCGCCCGGGATGCGCCCCCAGTCGAACCCCTCTTCCTGCCAGCCCGAAGTAGCCGGCGTAACCGTTGCCCCGGCCGGAGCGGTAAGCACCTGCATGCTGCCGTGCGCCAGGTAACGCCCGTAAAAATTATCGGCGATGTAATGCTCGGAAGCCCATAGGTAACGCGAGTGCCCGCGCACCACCGCCGACCAGTTGCCGCGGCGCTGCACCGATACGCATCCGTACCCGAGCGCCATGTTTCCCTGCGGTTCCGGCTCCGCCGCATAGCCGGCGCTCCGCAAACGGGCGGCCAATTGCTTTTCGTATCCGCCCGGAACCGACGGCATATACTCCGGGCCGGCGGGAATATCCGCCCCTTTCCGGGCCAGGCGCAGATACGCGGCAGCCAGCTCCGGGTCGGTATCGCGCTTCCCGTCGGGCGTACCGGCCACCGCCAGCAAAGCGTACTGGTAAGGCACCAGCTTGCCCTGGCCGTTGGGATGGCGCCCCGACATCGAAAGCGGGAAATGAAGGGTATTGCAGTAAAAGCGCATCGTGAGCAACACGTTCTTTACCGTGCGGTGGGCTGTTTCGGAAACGGCGAACTCCGTGCGGTTCAGCAGGTAAATCATATTTACCGCTCCCTGCAAGCCGCCTACGGCGTAAGCGGGGTAGTTGTTGCGGTGGTGGAAAGCGCCCCCGTCTTGCTTAAAAGCTCCGGCCAATCCGTTAGCCGGCAGGCAACCGTTATCTATCCAGCGGGCGAACGAGCGGAGGTATTGCAGCTTCTCGGGCGAATCCTCCATCATCAGGATGCCGGCGATGCGCCCGGTGGTTTGCGTGTTGAACGAGTCCATGTCGATTCCCGGTGCAAGCGGCGGGGTAAACACTTCGTTGGCAATGGCATACCAACGCATCGCCCGCGCCGCCTCTTCCGCTTTTCCGGCGGCCGCCAGCACCGGTTTCATCAGGAAGTAAGCCGTGTAGAAGTTGCGGAAGCTGTACCCGTAATGGGTAAAGTTGCCCCAACAACTGCCGTAAGCCACGCCCTGGTCGGTGATATGGTCGTACATGGCGAGGAACATCTCCTGCAATTCTTTTTTGTCCGCTTCGGAGGAAGCATCGCGGTAAGCGGCGGCGATTTTGTACATCAGGTCGAAATAGGCTTTCACCTCCATGCCGGCTTCGCGGAACAGCTCTTTCCGCCAGCCGGGCACGATGCGCTCGTACGCCTCCGACGCGCGTGTATAAAATACCGGCAGCCCGTTTACCCGACCGTCGCGACACACGATGCGGTACGCACGGTACTTCCGGCGAAGCTCATTTTTTCTTTTTTCCGTGAGCTCGGACGGCGTATAAATCAACTCGACGAAGCGGCGCTCGATTAACGCCGTTTCCTGTTTCTGCTTTTCCGTTACCGGCGCAAGCGGAATATCGGGGCGAAGCAACGAGTTCCGGTATACCACCAGCCAGTGGTTGTCGTTATCCCGGTTTACGAACGGTACCTGCACGTCGGCCGTTTGGTGGCGCGGGTCGGTTTTGGCAGCCGTGAGCAAATGGTCGATAAAGAGGGTGCCTTTTACCGGAGGCGCCACGATGCGGAGCTCGTCCATCCCTTCTTCGGGCGTGCCCTCCATATCGCGCTCGTAGCACACCCAGGCGGTGCGCCACCCGCTGAACCCGATGCGGAA
>DBGBSM010000486.1:0-4596 GCA_048468815.1 Parabacteroides sp. | reverse complement strand
TAATGTTTCGGCTGGAAATTCTCCGCTCCCTGCTTTTTGTTATCAACAAAAATCCGCTTCATTTCGTCGTATCCGTACCAACGCTTCAGGTCGAAGAACCGGTGGCCTTCGAAGAAAAATTCCAACGCATTCTGATGGATCATTTCCTGCCACATATCGTCGGGACCCGTCCAGCTTTTCCGAGTCAGCCCGGCCCGTTCGCGAATCCGGTTCAAATCGTCGGCCGCTTCTGTCAGATTACCGTTTTTAATACAGGCTTCGGCATGCAACAACAACACTTCGGCAAACCGCATCAAACGCAGATTGTTGTTCCGGGTATCCGGATTGTACATGTTATTGGATTCCGGTTCGTTTTTATAGAAATTGGTGAATTTCTTAATCAGGAAACGTCCTTTCACCCCGTTGACCGTTGAAAAATCAGGTTCACCTCTTAGCCTTTTGGTGGCGCAATTCGACCAGATCGTATCGAACGGCAGGTCGCCGAACCATTTCCCGTCGACAGTATCCGATTCGAAATCGGTATATTTCCACAAAAGACTGGTATACATCCGCTTGTCGTATTTGCTATCGGAACCGGCAGGACGTTCTTCTACCATAAACTCATCCACGATCGAAGCGGTAGGCATCCACTTGAACCAGCCGCCGGTACCTTGCGGCCCCACGAAGTTACAAATGATGAATCCTTGCGGGCTGTTCGGTTCTTCCGAACCCCAGATACCGTCGGTACCGTACTGCCCGTCGTACATCAACTCGAAAATCGATTCTTTATTCAATTCGGTATTCTCGTTGAAGTTATCGTCCGGATTCTCTACCAGCTCATACGTATACGGACTCTGCTTGAGTTGTTTCAGGGTAGCTTCGGCCTCCGTATATTTTTTCTGATAGGCATACGTTTTTCCTAAATACGCCAACGCGGCGCCCTTGGTTGCACGTCCGGCTTCAGCATCGACCCGTTTTACAGGAAGGTATTGCGCCGCATCCTTGAAATCGGTTTCTACCTGCGCCCATACCTCGGCTTCCGGCGAAGAGGGAAGCATCATTTCGTCCGAGCTCGAGTTAGACGGTACGGTATGCAACGGTACATCCCCGAAATTACTTACCAAAAGAAAATAATAAATTCCCCGTAAAAATTTGGCTTCCGCAATCAGCTCGTTCTTTTTGTTCTCGTCCATCGGCACCTCCGGGGTGCGGTATATCAGTTCGTTGGCACGTTGTACGCCATTATACAACCGGCCCCAGTCCGATTCTTTCGTTCCGGCCGTATTGGTAAAAGTAGCCGGCTCCCAGTTGTGTACTTCTTCATTCAGGATAAACCAAGTATCGTCGGCCCGGTTCATCGTATGCCATCCCGTATAACCGCCGTAATATCCGTACATCTGGCCGCGCAACGGTGAATAAACGGTTGCCATGGCTTTTTGTACATTCGCTTCGGATACCCAGAAGGTTTTATCTACCTGGCTGTTCGGGTTTTTCAGGTCTAAAAAGTCCGATTCGTTACAAGCCGTCAACGCGAGCGCTATAACCGGGACATAAACCAATTTCTTCAATATGTTCTTTTTCATTTTGCACTAATTTATTTACAGGTTAAAAATTGAGCTGAAGACCGAACGTGATAGTTCTGGCCAACGGGAAACGTCCGTGGTCGCATCCCCGGGTCATTGTGGTGTCGCCTCCGCCGTTCTGGTCGTCATTCTGTCCTAAGTCGGGGGTGTAGCCTTTATAGCTCGTTACGGTAAACAGGTTTTCCATCGCTGTATATACCCTCAGGTTCTTTACATAAATCTTCTGCAACGCATCCTTCGGCAGCGTATATCCCAATTCCAGTGTTTTCAGGCGGAAGAAAGAGCCGTTCTCGATCCAGCGGTCGCTGCAACGACGGTGGTTCATATTCTTGCTCGTTTGCGTAAAGCGCGGCATATCCGTATCACGGTTCGTTTCGGTCCAGGCGTTCAATACGGTAGTACTCATATTGGTAATCTCGTTCATCGACTCCAGGCGGCAACGTACATAATTATAAATCTTATTACCCGCCATACCGTCGAAGAACAAGCCCAAATCGAAATTGTTCCATTCCACATTCGCGCGGATACCGTACGACAGTTTCGGGAAGGGGCTGCCGGCATACTGGCGGTCGTCGTCGGTAATCTGGCCGTCGCCGTTGAAGTCGATAAACCGGATGTCGCCGGGTTGTGCATCCGGTTGAATCAATTTGCCGTCGGCCGTTTTGTGAGCCTGTACCTCCGCTTCGCTCTGGAAGATACCGTCGGTTTTCACTACGTAGAACGCACCGATCGGGTCGCCCACCTTCGCCCATGTAACCGTACCTTCGCCTTGCGGGTTATAACCTCCGTATTCCTGGAAACTACCTACGTTAATGGCCGTTACCTTATTTTTAACGGTAGCCAGGTTCACTCCTACATTGTAATATACATTCCCTACCGTATTGCGATGGTTCAACGTTAATTCGAACCCTTTGTTTTCGATGGAAGCCGCATTCATGGTGGGGCTACCGCCCATACCGGCGGATGCCGGCATCGAAATACCCAGTAGGGCATCCGATGTTTTCTGGATATAATAATCGGCGCTTACCGACAGTTTGCCGTTAAAGAAAGCGGCATCGAGCCCCACATCGGTAGTTTTGGTTTTCTCCCAAGTCAAATCTTCCAGCGAAATCCATTGCGTACTGGTAATCCCACCTTGCCACCAGGTAGCTTTCGCACCCTGCAAATAGTTAATACCTAACTTTGCCGTACTCTGCGTGTTGTAGTTTCCGATTTCCTGGTTACCCAATACGCCGTAGCTGGCACGCAATTTCAGCTCGCTCACCGCATCCCGGGCATCTGCGAAGAAAGGCTCGTTCATGATATTCCATCCGGCCGATACCGAAGGAAATACGCCGTAACGGTGACCGTCGGCAAAACGGGAAGAACCGTCGCGGCGAACGGAAGCGGAAAGCATATACCGCGAATCGAAGCTATACATAGCGCGGGCAAATAAGGACACCAGCGAATTTTCGTTCAAACTTCCGGAGGTAGACTGTTGGGAACTGTTTCCGGCGCTTATAACGGAAATACCTTCCGGCAAATCGTTGCGTCCGGCACCGAATGCGCGATTGGAATTTTTCTGTGCCGAATAGCCGAGCAATCCGGATACCGTATGTTTACCGAACGTATTGTCGTAATGCAACGTATTCTCGATCAACCATTGGTTGTCGTAGGTAGCCCCTTCGCTCAGACTCGATTGGTTGGCTCCCGAACCGAAATTAAAAGCCTCGTTATGCGTATAACTGCGACCGTTGTTCCGGTTATAACCGAAATTCAATTTGTATTTCAGGCCTTTCAAGCCCAGATCCACTTCGGCATAGGCGTTCAGCAACACTTCCAGGTCGTGTTTTTCATTATCGAACAGGTTCGAATACCCTACCGGGTTATCCATGTTTTTCATCCAAGCCGCAACGCCTGCATATCCGCCCAAGTTATCGGAGTCTTCCACTCCCAGCAACGGGTTTTGGCGCAAGGGGTCGGTAATCACCAATTTGTTGATGTCTTTTTGCGAAGTTTTTACCAATAAGGTGTTTCCGAGACGGAAATGGTCGTTGAAGAACGAAAACGAGTTTTTCGTACGGATATTAAACGATTCATACCCGCTATTCAACAGGATACCGTCTTGATTGATATAGCCGGCCGATACGTTGTAGGTGGCATTCTTCGTACCCCCGGTAATGCTCAGGTTCGCCTTGGTTACCGGTGCAGTGCGATACACTTCGTTTTGCCAGTCGGTACCTTTTCCCTGGAAGTTCATTGCTTCGGCGGGGAGTTGTACGTCTTGCGAAATCACTTGTTTCCACTGCTGCGCGTCCAGTACATCGAGCTTTTTGGCTATTTTTTGGAAACCCGAATATACATTGATACTTACCGAGGTAGGCGTTTCCTTGCGGCCGCCTTTGGTGGTTACCAGCACCACGCCGTTAGCCGCACGCGAACCGTAAATAGCAGCGGCCGAGGCGTCTTTCAGCACTTCCATCGAAGCGATGTCAGCGGGATCGACCAAATTAATATCGCCGTATACACCGTCGATTACATACAAGGGGGTATTCGAACCCAGCGAACTCAACCCGCGGATATTGATACTCATTCCCGAACCCGGCTGGCCGCCGATAGTAGAAACCGATACGCCGGCAATACGCCCCTGCAAGGCGCCGGCGGCGCTTTTGGCCACATCGGCCTGCAAATCTTTCGACGTTACCGAGGATACGGCGCCGGTGAGGTCGCTCTTTTTTACCGTACCGTAACCGATTACCACAACTTCGTCTAATTGTTCGCCGTCAGTAAGACGTACGTCGATCGCACTTTGGCTTCCTACCGTTATCTCCTGCTTCTGCATCCCTACATACGAAAATACGAGGGTTTGGCCTTTGTCGGCCCGGATGGTGTAGTGGCCGTCGATGTCGGTGGTTGTTCCGTTCGTAGTACCTTTAACGATAACCGTGGCGCCGATTACGGGGATATTCTGCACATCCGTAACCGTACCTTTGATAGTAAGTTGCTGCGCCCACCCTATCGAGCTCCATAAGGAAACCAGCAACATGAATAATAG
>DBGBSM010000485.1:0-13567 GCA_048468815.1 Parabacteroides sp. | reverse complement strand
TGCGTTTTTGTGGCTCGACCATTCAGTGGTAAGAATCCGTTCGCCGAAACTGCTTTTCAGCCGTAACCCGATGGGGCACGACCGCTTGTGCACGATTACCGTGTTGTCGTCGTTGATAAAGCCGAACGCATCGTCGCCCGGAATGGGCTTGCAGCACTCGGCGATTACGTAATTCCGTTCGAATGCCTCTTCTTTTAATGTATACGGCTTGGTTTTGTCGAACACCGGCTTTTCGATGGGCACCGCTTTCTCTTCCGGCTTCGGGTTCTTATTCCCTACGCCCAACGCCTGTTTTACATACTTGAACAATACGTTGTCGGTTTTCTCTTTCAGAATCTTTTTTACATTCTCCGGCAGTGCGATTTCCTTTTTCCCTACGGCAAAGAAAAACTCTTCCCGCTTGGCGAATCCGAAATAAAGCGCCAGCTTATCCTGATTCGGGATACCCGGATCCACCTCCGATTGTTCCAGCAGGGCGACCACCTGGTTTTCGCCCTGTTTAGCCATCTCTTTCCGGTATTTTTTCAATACGGCGTCGATTTTAGTTCGTGCCTTCGCCGTAGTAACGAAATTAAGCCATTCGGGTTGCGGCGTTTGTGAGCGGGAGGTAAGAATTTCCACCTGGTCGCCGCTGGTAAGCGGATGGCTGAGCGGCACTAACTTATGGTTCACTTTGGCGCCGATACAACTGTTGCCCAGCGAGGTGTGCAGGGCATAAGCGAAATCGAGCGCCGTAGCCCCTTGCGGCAACGTTTTTATATCCCCCTTGGGAGTAAATACGAATATCTCCGACGAAAACAGGTTCAGCTTGATGGTATCCAGGAAATCGAGGGCGTTCGGGTCGGGGCTTTCCAGAATTTCGGTAATCGTCTGGAGCCACTTGTCGAGCTCGGTATCCTCTTCGATGTTGTTCTCTTTGTATTTCCAGTGGGCGGCGAATCCTTTTTCCGCTATCTCGTCCATCCGCCGGCTGCGGATTTGTATTTCTATCCATTGCCCGTCGGGCCCCATAACGGTGAGGTGCAGCGCCTGGTACCCGTTGGCTTTCGGTCGGCTCACCCAGTCGCGTATCCGGTCGGGGCGTATGCGGTAAATGTCGGTAATGGCCGAGTAAATATCCCAGCACAGGTTTTTCTCGTCGATGCCCGGCAGCGGGTCGAAAATAATCCGTACGGCGAACAAATCGTATATCTCCTCGAACGTCACCCCTTTGCTTTGCATCTTGCACCAGATGGAATACACCGATTTCACCCGCGCCCGCATTTCGTAAGTAAGCCCCATGGCATTCAGTTTTTCCAATACCGGAGCGGCGAAGTGGTCGTATAGCGCCTGTCGGTCTTTTTCGGTCGATTTCAGTTTTTGTTTGATAAAATCGTATTCTTCGGGATGCTCGTACTTGAAGCTCAGGTCTTCCAGTTCCGTTTTGATGGAGAACAGCCCCAGCCGGTGCGCCATCGGTGCATACAAGTAAAGCGTTTCGCCTGCGATTTTGAACTGCTTGGCCGGGAGCATTGAGCCCAGGGTGCGCATATTATGCAGCCGGTCGGCTATTTTAATCAGGATGACCCGGATATCGTCGCTCATGGTAAGCAACAGTTTCCTGAAATTTTCCGCTTGCGCCGACGCTTGTTCGCCGAATATCCCGCCCGATATTTTGGTCAGGCCGTCTACGATTTGGGCGATTTTCGGGCCGAACATGTTAGTAATATCTTCTACCGTGTATTCGGTGTCTTCCACCACGTCGTGCAACAAGGCGGAGCAAATCGACGTGGAGCCGAGCCCCATTTCCCGGCATACGATGCGGGCTACCGCCAGCGGATGCATGATGTACGGTTCGCCCGAGCGGCGCTTGGCACCGGCATGCGCCTGGTTGGCGAAATGGAAAGCTTTGGTTATCAGTTCTACTTTCCGGCGGTGATTCGAATTAAGATAGTCGTTGAGCAGGTCGTCGAAAGCCTGTTGAATCATCTGGTCTTCTGCCGATTTATCGATTGGTGTGTCGTTCATAGCCATACTTCTCCCTGTTAGTAGATGTGTAAAGGCAAATATATATAAATATTCGATACTTTATACCGGTTTCCGGGCCTTATTTGAAAATACAGGAGAAAAGTACGGATGGAAGCGGTTTTTTCCGGAAACCCGGAAAGTGTAACGGAATAATTTAGTAGCTTTGTGAGCAGCATAACTATAATCTTTCCATACCGTTATGGATACGTACGAGCATCTTTCGAAAGAAGAATCAGTCCGGTTACCGGAAGAACGGGATAGCGGCGTTATCCGGAATAATGCCATTCCGGACGCCGTATGCCAGGAAAACGAAATAAAAAACGTCATATCGGATGTGTTGGTGCTCCTTTTTTCATCGGAAAAAAAAGAATCCATCGACCGGGCGCTTCACTTGCTGATGAATTTTTTCGATGCCGACTGGGTATACGTAGCTACGTTCGATACGGAAGGAAAAACCGCCACTTTCCAGTACGAAGCAACCAGTCCGTGGGTAGAGGCTTCGAAAGAAAACGTATCCGAACTTACCGTGGATACCATTCCGTGGATGATCCGTACGCTGCTGCAAGGAAAAGACATCGTTGTGCCGGACGTCTGTAACCTGCCCGGCGAAGCCCGTACCGATAAAGTGTTGTTCGATGAGCAGCATTTATCCTCGCTCCTGGCATTACCCATTACTTATAACGGAGAAGTAAAGGGGCTGATCGGATTCGATTCCATCCGGATACGGCGCTCCTGGACCCGTACGGAAGTGGAAAACCTGCATATCATCGCCAATATCTTTTCTATTATCGTAGAGCGCGACAAAACGCAACGCGCCATGCACGAGTCGCGTACCCGCTTGAGAGAAAGCGGTATCAAGTTCCGGGTGATTTTCGAAAACCTGCCGGACGGAATCGAGTTATTCGACCCAAACGGATATGTAGTCGATTTAAACGATACGGCTGCCGGTATGTTCGGTATTTCCCGCCGGGAAACGATAGGTACACACCTGAGTTCTCATCTTTTCCTGCCGGAGAAAGTGAAGGCCGACATACGCGAAGGTCGCGATTTTTCCTGCACTTGTATCTGTCCGTATAAACCGGACGACCCGGAGAGCACATCGCATCCGGCTGTGAGGTACCTGCAACTAAAAGGCGTCGCCTTATTCGACGAGGAGGTAGGATGTACCGGATTTCTGCTTATTGTCCTCGACCATACCGGTATTCACTTGAAAGCCGAGCAAACCGAAGAGAACCTCGCTATGTTGAAAGCGGTGTTGCTGAACGGACGTTCCGTCGTGGGCGAGTACGATTTGCAGCGGGATGAATTGTTCGTCGATCCGCTGCTGAACAGCGACCTGAAGATAAACGGTTTTTTCGCCCTGTTCAAAAACACGCCTTACCTCACCAAAGAAAAAATGTTTTCGTTGGTACATCCCGACGATGCATCCCGCAACGAGTTGTTGTACCGGTTAATCGCTCAGGGTAAGAAAAAAGGAGCGAGCGCCGACATCCGCGTTTGCATAGACGGCCGTATCGTTTGGCTGCGTTTCAGTATTCAGGCGTATAAAGCCGCTCCCGACGGTAAGCCCGCCAAAGCCATTCTTTACCTCACGGACATAACCGAAGAAAAGGAACTGGAAACAAAGCTCCGGCAGGCCGAAGAAGAAAAACGGCGTTCCGAGATAGAGAAGCAGAAAGCGATGGAAGCCGACAAGCTCAAATCGGCCTTCTTAGCGAATATGAGCCATGAAATACGCACTCCTCTGAATGCTATCGTGGGTTTTTCCGGGTTGATCGCCGAAACCGACGATCGCGAGGAGCAGCGCAATTACCTGGGCATTATCAACCGCAACAGCGAGTTGCTGCTGGGATTGATTACCGACATCCTGGATTTTTCCAGGATGGAATCGGGCAAGTTCGACTATATGCTGACCGAAGTCGATATAAAGGAAATTTGTACGGAATTGTGTGCCGTGCACTCGCTCAAAGTGCCGGAAGGGGTAAGACTGGTATATCCTTGCGACAGTTTGCCTTCGGTTACGCTGTATACCGACGTCAAACGCATCACCCAGGTAATTTCCAACCTGTTGTCGAATGCGGTCAAGTTTACCCGCCAAGGAACGATACGGCTTACTTTCGGCGAAGAAAACAACCGGGTATATATCGAGGTAGCCGATACCGGTATCGGCATCGCCCCCGAATACATCGACCGGATTTTCCAGCGCTTCGTGAAGGTGAACGAATTTATGCAAGGCACAGGATTGGGATTGCCCATTTGTAAAAATATCGTCGAATCGCTGGGAGGCGCCATTACCGTGCAGTCGGAGGTAGGCAAAGGTTCCGTATTCCGGATAACCCTTCCGAAAACGGCCGGCATTACCGAAAAAGAACCGTTCGAAAACCGGTGTCCGGCCGGTTAGCCTTTCGTTGTTCCGGTATCCTTGCCGCCCGGATTCCCTCTGTTTATATAACGTATAGCTTCGTGGGTGGTGGCCGGAGCTTTGGTGAAGTACGTACGGAAAGGGAAGCGTACGGGTTTGCCGGATTCCGCTTTATTAAGCCGGGTTTGATGGGGAGAACGTAAAAAGGTGCCAGACGAATAAAACCGCCGGATTTGCAAATCAACAAAAAAGTATTACCTTTGCCGGACATTTTGTAACTACGCAGAGGCGGTCGTGGCGTAATTGGTAGCCGCGCCAGACTTAGGATCTGGTGCCGAGAGGCGTGGGGGTTCGAGTCCCTTCGGCCGCACACAAGATACGGACGGGCTTGTAAAAGCGCGGAAGAGCGTATATAAAACACGGAAATACGGAATGATTCGTTCGAACGAGTCAGATTCCCTATTTCCGTGTTTGTTTTTTATAGCCGGTTCGGGAAGGAAACTCCGGTAACGGGCTAATTCTCCAACGGGAAAAAGAAGGAAGAACCCGGTCTGCCGTGATTGTCCGGTTGCGAAAAACAAGTTGATGCCGGTTTATTCCTCCGGTACGATTATTCCCGCATAGCCCCCTCCCCGGCACATCTTTATCCGTAACTTTTTGTCGGTTGCCAGTCGGGTTTTCGTAACCCGGAAATCTTTCGCCTGCCGTGCCGCATTCGGTCCGTCTTCGTGTGCCGTAACTGTAAGCGCTTTTCCCGGGATAAACGATAAGTCCGCTTCCGTTTCGCGCGGCTGTGCGCCGTTGAGAGCGCCGATATACCAGGTATTTCCGTTGCGGCGCGCCACCGCCACATATTCGCCTGCCTCTCCGGCCAGCGGTACCGTTTCGTCCCAAACCGAAGGGATTTGCCGGATAAAACCGAAGCTCTCCGGATTCTCGTCGTACTTCGTCGGGCTGTCGGAAAGCATTTGCAGCGGGCTTTCGTACACCACGTACATCGCCACCTGGTGGCTTCGTGTACCCTGGCTCATCGGCTCGTGTTGGGAGGGATAGAATGTTTCCGGATGCGCATTCGACATCGCCCCCGGCGTATAGTCTGCCGGCCCGGCCCACATGCGCAGGTACGGAAATGTTACGTCGTGCGTTACCGTAGCCCGGCGGCTCCATTTGTTATATTCCAGGCCGATTACTCCTTCGCGTGTAAGTACGTTCGGATATTTCCGCCGCAATCCCTCGCACGGGTACGAACCGTGGAAATCCACCAGCAGCCGGTGCCGGGCGGCCGATTGCGCCACCTGCTCGTAAAAGCCGACCATACGGGCGTCGTTCCGGTCCATAAAGTCGATTTTCACGCCTTTCACCCCCCACTCGTTAAACAAGGCGAACGCCTCTTCCATCTGCCGCTCGATATTCAGCCATTTCGACCAGAGCAAGATACCTACCCCTTTGCCGGCCGCATACCGGCAGATGCGCGGCATGTCTACCGCCGGGTCCGGCCGCAGCAAATCGTTCCGTTCCGACCAACCCTCGTCGATTAACAGGTAAGGAATGCCGTGTTGCGCCGCATAATCCGTTAAATAGCAATAGGTTTTCGTATTGATTCCGCTTTCGAAATCCACCCGGTATACGTTTCGGTCGTTCCACCAGTCCCACAACGCCTGTCCCGGCTTTACCCAACTGTAATCCGAGCCGGCCGGCGGAGCATCGGAAAGCAGATAAACCAGTTCGCTCTTCAATATATCCGTATCTTCGTCGTAAACGGCGGCAATGCGCCAGGGAAACGTGCGTTTTCCGCAAACCGGAACCAGATATTCCCGCCGGGTTCCGGCATACCGCTTGTTATCGCCGTCGGCCGGTACCTCTTTATCCGGATACCGGGCGAATACCCCTTCGAAAGCGTCTCCGCCGGGTTGCAGATACATGCCCGGGTACCCGTACACATTCGCTTCGCCCAGCAACACGCGGAACGGTTCGCTTTTTACCAGCACCGGTGTTACCGAGAAACTGTCGCGCGGCAGCTCGTCGAGTTGTCGCACGGTATAATCCTGCTCGAACCAGTTTTGCAGCCGGTCGGTTAACAAGGTATACGTAATGGAATGGCCGGAAAAGCGGTACCGCACCGTTTCGCTACGAACCGGGTTTCGGTTCGTTTTCGTACTCGCGAAACGGTATGCCGCCCCCTCGTTGTAAAGTCTGAACTCGATGCGGTAACCCGGATAATGCAGGGTTACCGCACGATATACATCCGGTGTTTCGCGGTATTTGCGCGGTACGGTGAAAATAACCGTTCCGGCTACGTCGCGCTGCTCGATTTTCCGGCAGGCATCCTGTTCGCCCCATACGGCGTTTCCTACCGTTAGAGTTAGCGCCGGACAGGCGGTAACGAGCGTGCCGTGCCGGAACAGAGCGAAATTCACCCGACCGTCCGTTTCGATTACCAGCCGGTTACTGCGGTCGGGCGAAAAAGCCTCGACGGTTTCAGCCGTCGCACCGTCGGTGCATCCCCAGCATAACCAGGCGCTTAATCCGTAAAGTAATATGTTCATTTTCATCTGTCTGAAGGTTTAATCGCCGCCGGCCGCCACAAGGGCTGCCAATCCGGCTACGAATAAAATAAACATACAGGCAAGCCATCTCCCCGTGGAACGGGAACTTCCTGCAAACTCTTTCCAAACCCATACGCCCCACGCCACCGCAATCATCGGTGCGCCTTGTCCTAATGCGTACGAAACGGCAGCTCCGGCGTTGCCGGCGGCCAGGTAATTCAAAGCGGTGCCTAACCCCCAGATGCATCCCCCGGCGATTCCCACCGCATGTGTCCGGAACTTCCCGGTGAAATAGGTACGGTAGTCCACCGGCGTCCCGGTAAACGGGTGCTTCATCACCCACGTATCGAATACGAAGTTACTCAGCAGGATACCCGTAGCGAACACGAAAAAGGCCGTATACGGCGTAGCCATCCCTGCTGCCGGGTGTTCGAAATCATTCAAGTCTGTCGCAGCTGCCACGAACCGGTAGAAAAAAGCCATCAGGATGCCGGCCGACGCTGCCAGCCCGATGCCCTTCCTGTTGTCCGGGGCGCCGGCCTTCCGGTTTTTCCCGGCTGCGATTCCGTTGCAAACGATAGCCAGCGCCACCAGCATCACTCCGGTAAAAAGCCATACCGGGTTTCCTTTCGGCGCTTCGATGTAATTGATAAACACACCCAACACCAACGCCAATCCTACCCCTAACGGGAAAGCCACCGCCATCCCCGACAAGGATACGGAAGCCGAAAGCAGGATATTCGATGCATTGAACAGCACGCCTCCGAACAAGGCGCTCAGCAAACAGCCGGTTTCCACCTGAGCCAGGTCGGCGGTAAACGGACGTCCCGCAGCGCCGTGGCTGCCTAAGGTGAACGCCAGCAGCAACGAAAACAGAAAGATACCGAGCACGTAGTCCCAGTAAAACAGCTCGTAACGCCAGTTTTTGCCGGCCAGTTTCTGCGTGTTTCCCCACGAGCCCCAGCAAATCATCGTTACGAAGCAGCAAATCACGGCCAGCGGATAATTACTTACAATAAACATAGGTGCTTGAATTTTAAGGATTAAATTGACTTTTATATTGTTCCGGAATGACCGGAGGCCGCATCGGTGTCCGCTCTCCGGTATGCCGGATGGAGGTGAGGCGGCTTCTTCCTTCTTAGAGAGGAGAGGCGGCTCCTTCGCTTAGTTCCGGATGACGGGCATGCAACGGCTCCCTCTTTCCCGTAACCCGGTTCACCAAAGCGGCGAGCGTCGCGTCCGCTCTCTCTTCAGGCAGCAGCAGGTACCGGTGCTGCCCGCCGGCAGACGGCGTAAACGCGCTGTAACCGGCCGGGTCTATCCGGATAATACCCGCCGGCGAGCGGTCGAAATGCCCTTTGTCCGGCTCCACGGCTTCGAGCACCGAAGTCAAATCCCATGTCTGCCGGTCGTACGGCATGGCGCCGTACAACTTGTACGATACGGCCAGCGGGTGCTCTTCCGGAAAATCGCGCAGGATACTTTCGTGCGGGTACAACAGTCGGTTTCCCACTTCCCAGCCGCTCGCCACCACCGGCACAGGCCATGCTTCGAAAACAGTCCGCGCCGCTTCCGCGTCTTGCACTACGTTCCATTCCGGAAAGCCGGACGTATTGTCGAACAAGCCGCCCATTACCGAAAGGCGCTTTACTTTTTGCGCTACCAGCGCCCGTCCGTCGAGCGGGCTGTATTCGTCGGGTTCCGAGCGAAGCAGGTTCGCCAGGTTTGTTTGAGGCCCTACGGCAATCACCGTTACCGAGCCGTCGGGATACGAGGCTAATAACCGGCGCAACAGTTTGTACCCTTCCGGAAGCGAGTCGCGGATATTCCGCACAGGCAGCAGCGGTTTCCGGCCGTTTACCGTCGTGTCGAGCGTCCGTCGCAGGTAACTCCCGTCGTCCGGCGTAACGCCCCGGTACGCATACCCTAACGGCATGTCGTTTTTACCGTTCAGGCGGCAATAGCCGTCGATGTATTCGATGGCATACGGATTCGCTTTGCTGATGCTGATTCCCGCCAGGTCGATAACGCCGGCGCGGTCGTAATTCAGTAACATTTGCAGCGCCAGTACATCGTCGATGTCGTTCCCGAGGTCGGTATCGAACAGCACCGGCATGCGTTCCGGCCGTGCCTGCGGTTGCCTGGAGCAACCGTACAGGTAACCCGCCAGGAGCAATCCGGCCAGAGCGGCGGCATATCCTTTCGGGCGCCGTTCCGTCCGTTTGCGGGGCCGGCCGGTTTGTAACGGCCGGTGTGCGAAAATGCGGAAAAAATCAAAAAATTCTGTTTTCATCTGTTTTCAAGGTTGGGTAAGGGTGTAGTGTAAGGAAGTATCTTTCCGGAGGTCGGTAAACAGCCCCGGATCTATCGCCGCATGCTCCGTAGCTTTTCCGATGCCGGTATAACCCATCGGGTGCCGTCCGCCTTCGAAGTAATTTGCCGTGGCGAACCGGAGCGACGGCAGCATTCCCGCCGGGTCGAGTACCGCCACGGAAAGGATGTAATCGCCTTCCGGCAGTGAAGCGTCGAGCGAGAGCTGTTCCTCTATGTGGCAGGGGGGCGCCGGTACGGTGTAGGCTTTGCGGGTGTTGTCCCAGTTATCGCCCGGCATCCATTGTGAGGTGCGGGCGCTTTCGAGCGTGCAGCGCCATACCGGCTGGTGCGTCGAAACGTCGAGCAGCGCGATTTCGACCGGCCAGTCGTAGTAGAACGGCGAAGAGCCGGTATTCGTTACATCGAAAGTTACCGTAAACGCTTCGCCCGGACGGATACGGGCCGGATACGTAAAGTCCGACAAAGCGAACCGGTAGCCTAAGGTTTGTTGCAGCAAATCGGCATTCGGTATAAATGCTGCGTCGTTGAAATCGGCCCAGGTAATGCCCCCCAAATGGTTGGCATGCAGGTCGCGAATCTGCGAAACCACTTTGTCGCGCGCCGCCGCATCGCCCACTACTTCTTCGAATGAACGGAACTTGCTCAGGCTTCCCCAGTTCCAGGTAATTTCGCCCCCTACGGGTTGCGTTTTCCACCGGTCGCCCAACTTTTTCATCTCACCGTATCCCCGCACGTCTTCTTCGTCGATCGCCCACGAGTCCCAGTAAACACCGAACCGGTAGTCTTTGAATTCGTATGCGTACCGTACCATCACTTTTTTATTTTTGAACGCTGCCGTAAATGCATCGCCCAATACCTTTTCGATGCCCGGTATCCAAGTGCGGTTCGCTACGTGCTCCGGCTGGTCGTGCGGCGCCCAGTAGGTCGTAATGTCGGGGTCGTGATGCTCGCCCCATTCGCCGATGATGCCCATTTCCACGTACGCCACACGCGGGTCGTTGTCCCAGGCTTCACCTGCTTTCGCTACTAATTTTTTTACCCGTTCGGGAAAAGACGGGTCGAAATAGCCGCCCGTAATCACCGCCGAAGGGTCGTCGCTATACGTTTCGCCCGGTAAATCTTCCGGCCAGTGCCAGCCGTTCAGGTCGTCGGGATGATCCGTATGGGTGTTCTTGGCGTAGCCCCCGTGCCAAGGTTCCATCCAAACGATGAAGATACGCGGAATCACTTTCACGTTCAGGGTTTCCACCCCTTTCCAGCGTCGGTTGCTGTAAGCGATGATTTTGTCCGTTCCGTCGGAGGCCCTGTTTTCGAGCAGGTTCCATTGCATGTATTCTTTTACGAGCGATCCGTAAGGCTCCGGATATTCCGGGCGTACCGGGTCGTAGCCGGGCCCGAAAAATTCGCGCAAGCCCTTCATCGGGTTGCGGAAAGCATACGTACACGGCGCCGGGTTTACTGTTACGATGCCGTTGTTTACCTGCACCGAAGCGCCGTTTCCCGGCAACGGCAATTCGCCGTGGTCGTCGTTTTTACAACTGCCGCCTAAGAAAAGACTTGTCAATAGAAGCATACAAAGTTGTTTTTTCATGTAAATCAGTTGTTTTTCAATAGTTAGTATTCGTAAATCGTATCGGCGGAAGTGAAAATGAGCAGTACGCCGCTTTTCCCGTTTCTGCTCCATCGATTCGTTTGCCGTCAGCGCTGACAAGCTTGCCGTCGCCGACATTTTTATTGCCGTCGCCGGCGGCAAACGATTTCTTCTGTATCCGGCATCCGATTTTTTTCGCATCCGTTTCGGCCGGATAAGCGGGATTACCGGATTTTAAGCCGGTTAATAGCCCGGATTATTCTCCGGAATCGCCTCGTTCGCGTCGAGTGCCGCCTGTGGTATCGGGTACAACGTCTGGTAAGGCTGTACGGTTACGCCCGCCCGGTCGCGCATGTATTCTTCCAATTTGCCGAACCGGATCAAATCCCAGCGGCGCAGATGCTCGCAACATAGCTCGTGCAACCGTTCGTCGAGCAGCAATGTGGCGAACTGTTCCGGCCCCGGAACGTCGGCAACCGTCACAGGCGCCAGGCCGGCCCGGGTGCGAACGGCGTTTAGCGCGTCGTACTTTTCGTTGCCGGAATCGCCCGTAGCGTTCAGCGCTTCGGCTTTCATCAGCAACACGTCGGCATACCGTATCAGGATAAAGTTCAGGTTGTCGTCTTCGATTACGTTTCCTGTTTCGCCATCCCAGAACTTTCCGCAAGCCGGCGGTGTTTGTTCCACCCCGGCGTACCGGGTGATGAAGAACGCTTCGCGCCTCTTGTCGCCCGGCGCGTACGAGTCGTACAGGTATTGCGTCGGTCCGAAACCGCCCCAACCGCCGAAGTTGGTAGGTCCCCCTACGTTACGCGGCCCCCAATAGGAGTGCTGGATGCTCCCTTCGAGTCCCCACGACCCGGAATGCTTGAACTGGATTTCGAAAATGTTTTCGTACTCCTGGTTTTTATTCTTCGGGTCGAAGATGGCTTTCAAATCGGCATATAAGTGGAACTTCCCGTCCAACTGCCGGCAGTATTTCAACGCTTCGGCCGGCTTGCCCCATTGCAGGTACACCCGCGCCAGCATCGCCTGGGCGGCAGATGCCGTGGCGCGTCCCTTGTCGGCCGCATCCGCCCACGATTCGGGCAGCCCGAGCGCCGCCTCCAAATCGCCCGTAATCAAGGTGTATACTTCGTCGGTCGAAGCGCGCGGCTTCATCGTTTCGTCTTTATCGAGGGTCGATTGCGTCCACAACGGTACGCCGCCGTACATCCGTACCAGGTCGAAATAATATACCCCCCTCAGAAAGCGCGCCTGCATTACCATGCTTTCGTGTTCGCTTTCGCTTACGGCATCCGAAGGCATGTCGATTACGGCATTGCACCGCTTGATGCCTTCGTAGCAAAGCCGGTAATGGTTATCCAGGAACGGGTGGGCGGCCGAATAGGTATAGTGGTGCAATTCCGAGTAAGCCGCCCAGCCCATGTCGAACGGAATCACTTCGTCGGTACCGAACTCGCTCAGCGTGATGGTGTATTTGCCCACGAACACTTCCTGGAGCGAACCGTAGGCGGCCGAGAGCGTCTGCTCCCAATCGGCCGGTTTCGTGTAGGCGTTGCCGGGCGTAAGTACGCTCTGCGGCTCCAGATCGAGGAAGTTGCTGCAACTGCTTAGCGCCAGGCAACCGGCTAAAAAGATAATTTGTTTTTTCATATCGGTATATCGTTTGATTTCTGATGCAGTGATTTTAGAAGTTCACCGAAATGCCTCCGATGAAGCTGCGGGCGTTCGGATACGGGTTCGTCTGGTCGCTCGACTCTACGTCGAATCCGGTAAACTCGGTCAGGGTAAACAGGTTTTGTACCGAGAAGTACACGCGTACGTGGCTTGCCCGGATGGCTTGCAACGGCCACTTGGGCAGGCTATAGCCGAATTCAAGGTTCCGCAGGCGCAGGTAGTCGCCTTTTTGTAAGTTCGCGTCGGCTCCGTCGCCGTTCGCGTACGCACTTCCTACGTGCGGTGCCGGATATTTGTTGTTCGGCCGGTCGGCGCGCCAGTAATACGTATAATAGTCTTCGCTCATATTCCCCCATACGTTGAACGAGTCGAGATACCGGTTCAGCGAATTGTCGATTTTGTGTCCCCCTGCGAACGTAAAGAAAGCCGTGAGATCGAAACCTTTGTACCGGAATGTATTCGAGAAGCTGCCGTACCAGGTAGGCGTAGCCGTGCCGCAGAAAACGCGGTCGTCGCCGTTAATTATCCCGTCGGGTTTCTCGTCGCGTATTTTCCGGTCGCCCGGTTGTGCGTTGTACCGGGCCGCTTCCTGCGCTTCCTGCGTCTGCCAGATGCCTTCTGATTTCAGCAGGTAATACTGGCTGATGGGACGCCCGGTAAACAGCGATTTGTTCACGTCCGTTTTGCCGTTGTACAATTCCTTGATTCGGTTGTCGTTGTACGAAACAGTCAAGTCGGTGTTCCACCGGAAGTGGCGGGTAACGATATTTACGGTATTCAACGTGAGCTCGATGCCCTTGTTATCGATTTTCCCGATATTGGTAAGTGAACTGCCGAAGCCCGATTCCAACGGAAGAGGTACTTCCCACAGCAAGTCGGTGGTACGTTTGTAATACCCTTCCACCGTACCGGCGAGGCGGTTGTCGAATAAGCCGAAGTCGATGCCGAGGTCGAGCTGGTTCGCTTTTTCCCAGGTAAGATTGGGATTCGAAACCGATGTCTGTACCGAGCCGGTAACTAAATTATTCCCTAAGATGTAATTGGCCG
>DBGBSM010000484.1:0-1916 GCA_048468815.1 Parabacteroides sp. | reverse complement strand
GGTTTCGGCGGCATGTCGATGGAAGACATCTTCTCGCAATTCGGCGACATCTTCGGCGGCCATTTCGGCGGTTTCAGCGGGTTCGGCGGTTTTGGCGGAGGCGGCGGACGCCGGGTTAACCGGGGCTCCGACCTCCGGGTGAAGGTAAAGCTCACCCTCAAGGAAATCGCTACCGGCGTGGAAAAGAAAATCAAGGTAAAGAAGTATGTGTCGTGCTCGCATTGCCAGGGTACCGGCGCCGACGGCTCCGACGGCCACAGCACTTGCTCTACCTGTAAGGGCAGCGGCATCGTGACCCGTATAGCCAATACCATCCTGGGCCAGATGCAAACGCAAACCACGTGTCCTACCTGCGGCGGCGAAGGGAAAATCATTACCAAGAAGTGCGCCGAATGTAACGGCGAAGGGGTGGTGCGCGATGAGGAAATCATCACCATCAACATCCCGGCTGGCGTAGCCGAAGGGATGCAACTGTCGATGAGCGGCAAAGGGAATGCGGCGCGACACGGGGGTATCAACGGCGATTTGCTTATCCTGGTGGAGGAAGAACCGCACCCGGAATTGATTCGCGACGAAAACGATTTGTTGTACAACTTGTTGCTGAGCGTACCCACGGCGGCTATGGGGGGCACGGTGGAGGTGCCTACCATCGACGGCCGGGCGAAAGTGAAAATCGACCCGGGTACGCAACCCGGAAAGGTGTTGCGGCTGCGTAACAAGGGGTTGCCTTCGATAAACAGCTACGGCACGGGCGATTTGCTGGTGAACGTGAGCATCTATATTCCGGAAACGCTTTCGGCCGACGAGAAGAAGGTGATGGAGTCGCTCGAAAAATCGGATAACTTCCAGCCCAAGAAATCGATAAAGGAAAAGATTTTCAGTAAATTCAGGCATATGTTCGACTAACGGCGGTGGAGAATAACAAGAAAGTAACGCTTCAGGATTTGGCGCGCCGGCTCCATACCACTCCGGCTACCGTTTCGCGGGCTTTGCAGAACAACCCGCGCATCGGCAAGAAGATGATCGAGGCGGTGCACAAGCTGGCCGAGCAGATGAATTACCATCCCGACCCGGTGGCGCATCACTTGCGTACCGGGAAGGGTTCGGTAATCGGCGTGATTGTGCCCCGTATCGACCGTACGTTCTTCGCTTCCGTAATCGGAGGCATCGAACGGGTGGCGGGCGAAGCGGGTTACAGCGTGATTATCTCCCAGTCGAACGAATTGTACGAAAACGAAAAAGCCGCCGTGAGGGCGATGTGGATGAAGAAGGTGGATGCCCTGGCTATTTCGTTGGCTGCCGAAACCCGCGACTATTCTCATTTCGAGCCGTTCCTGGCTAAAAATATACCCCTTGTTTTTTTCGACCGTACGCCGCAGGGGTTGGCGGTTAATAAGATAGAAGTAAATAATTTTGAGTCGGCGTACCGCTCGGTGTGCCACTTGCTGGAGCAGGGTTGCCGGCGTATCGCGCACCTGGAGGGTCCGCAAACCCTGAATGTGTACCGCGACCGCCGCAACGGCTACGAGCAGGCGTTGCGCGATTACGGCATGGCGATAGATGAATCGCTTATCCGGCCGGGCATCACGCTGGAAACGGGTAAGCGGGCGGCGGCGGAGTTTTTGCGGTCGGGCGACTTGCCCGACGGGATTTTCTGCGCGGGCGACTTCTCAGCGATGGGGGTGCTGTACGCCTTACGCGAAGCGGGGGTGGCGGTGCCGCAACGGGTGGCGGTAATCGGGTTCGCCAACGAGCCTTTTTGCGAGTTCGTGGAGCCGGCGCTTTCGTCGGTCGACCAGCTTACGTTGCCTATCGGCGAGGAGGTGGCATCCTTATTATTGCGCGAGATGGAGGCGGGTTCTACCGAAAAACGGGCGCCGCAAACCATCGAGATGGAGGCGAGGCTGGTGGTGAGG
>DBGBSM010000483.1:0-8822 GCA_048468815.1 Parabacteroides sp. | reverse complement strand
GCTCGGCACCTACCGAACGGTATTCCTTATCTGTAATATCTTTTATGTAGCCGTCTTCGGGAAAGAAGTAGGAAGAAACGGAATCGAAATTTACCCAAGAGGATTGGGGTACGATTTCTTTTACCTTCTCTTTCTGCTTCTCGTTTCGGGCAACGTCGTAAGCCAGAATCAGGTTGTCTAATACAGATAATACATACGGGCTATGTGTTGTGATAATTAATTTGCCGTTCGAATTATTTACTTGCCGGATTAAGTACGAAATGATTTCTGTTTGTGCATAGGGGAACAAATTCAGTTCGGGTTCTTCTACCACGATTAAAGGAGAATCGTTTTCTTTGAGACATAAATTTACCACCGCCATTAAGGGTATTACGGATTGGAAACCGCTTGATGCCTGAGATAAATTGATGGGCGTATTTTCTTGATCCTGTAAAAGTATTTTATCTCCTTCTTTAGAAAAAGAAACTTTTATATTAAAAAAGTCGATAGATAAGCTGGGTTCTTTCTGGCGTGCTTTTTCGTAAAGGCTTCCGAAGGCCTTTAAACAGTCGGGAATATTAATATTGTTAATCAGCATACTGAAAATCGCATTGGAAAGAGTCGTCATTATAATTCTTTCTGCAGGAATATAAATAGGTATATTTCGCTCTATTATTAAGTTTGTTAAACTACTTTTCAGTAATTCCAGTAAGAATCCCGGTCTTTTATCCACATCATCTAATAATTCGGATATATTTTCAGAAGTGGCTTTGTGTTTTTTTAAAAAAGAATTTTTTTCCCTGTCCCAAATACGTTGTAGAAGCTGGGTCATATGTGTATCATCCGAATTGATTATACGCATAAGATTATCTTCAGAGCTGACTAAACGCACGAGCTCATGTCTTGAATTTGTAGTTTCAAAAAAGTCTTTCTTTATTCTCCACTCATATTTATCATGTTGATAAAAGATTTCGGTTGTTTCCGAAAATTCGAAATTTATATTATAGGCTTCAAAAAGCTTATAAAAAGAAATGAAAGAAGAAAGCTCATCAGGAAGAGCTAAAAAGGCCAAGCTGTTCAGAATACTGAATAGTTTAGCTATAGTGCTCTTGCCGCTCGACGTATAACCGATAAATACGTTGATTTTTTTCAAATCGATCGAAGCTGATTTTATCGGTCCGAAATCCGTTATTATTAATCTTTCCATATAGTCCGCTTTACAGATAAGCAAACAAATATACGAAATAAGCTAAATTACGGCAACCCTCCCGCATCCAAATAATAATAACGCTGTCCGCCGGTGGTAATTTGTTCCTCCGTCGCTTTCTTTACCGTTGTTCCTTTTGCCTCTTTGAAATACCGGATAAGCCCGTCGAGTTCCTTATCCGGAAGTATCTGTTTCTTTTTTAAGTCCTTTACCGTGATGCTATCCAGCAGGCGGTTGTTCGACGGAACCCCGAAAATCTGCTCGTGTGCCAGCGAAAGCGGATACTTGCGGATTTTGCGGCGCTTTACGCGGCATATCCCGCAACTCCGCAGTTCCGACATATAAAAACGGTACAAATGGCGGCGCACCTTGCGCGTAGAAACGTACACCGTGTCCGCCCGCTGCTCCGGAGGTGCTTGGGTAAGCGCCGGTTCTTCATCGATTACTTCCGTTTCCTCCAGGTAACGGCATAGCTGCCGCGCCTTGGTTTTCTCCGGGCGATTCGCATCCTTCACATCCACCTCCATCGCGCAAAGTGATTCCAAACGCTCCTTCGTTTGCGTGAGTTCCGCTTCCGCCAGTAACAAACGATACTGCACGATGCTGTCGGGTACAGCTGTCCGGGGCGTTTCCCTGAACCATACGGGCGTATTTCCGGTAAACATTTTTTTAAACGCCTTATCCGGTTTCGTGCCGGCCGGCAAGCCGTACTCCTTTACCAGCGAACTGTCGAAACGATCTTTCGTATTTCCCACCGTAGCGAACGCCCGGTCGATGCTTTCCGACAGCAGCCGGTTATCCGCCCGGATTTGCGTTACGAGCGAATCCACCGCCCCTGCGAACAACTCCATCGGCAGGGTTTGCCCCTTTTCCGGAAAAATAAAGCCCCCTTGCGACATACTCGCATCCGGATAATCGAGCATAAAATAATTATTTCCCCGGTCGCGGAACAAATTCGTGCGACGCAGCTGGTCGGCATACAAAATAATTTTCCGCTTGGCCGCAGTACGGTAAGCGGCATATTGCCCGATCATATCCGAGAGCTGAAGATTATAATTATTGTATGGCTCTTCCGCCGAGCCATAAAGCTGCCAGCCCAGCAAGCGGCAGTTCTTTTTGCCTAACGCCGCGGCTACCGAAGCCGGCGCCTCCTCCTGCAACCCGCCCGTTTCCCCGATTTCGATAATCAAGTTAACTGCATCCGGACTATCGTCGGGCAACACCAGCGTCTTTTTCAATACGCTCCACGGAGGCAACGTGTTACCCACCCCGCCGGTGCCGATGACCGGTAATAATGCCGTAAGGCTATCTACCAGTAACTCGTAATCGGCCGTAAGCGGCAATGTAACGATGCCCCGGGCGGTTGCCACCGCCGCCCCGAAACGGTACGAAAACGATTCGTCGGTTGCCGGAAACAGCGGCCGCAGGTTCTGGATTACATTCAGTAACATCGGATACTGCTCCGGTAGCGACGAAGCCTGCTCAATCGAGAACAACACGTTGAACCGTTGCAGGTTCCGCCTGATTGTCCGGCTCTCGCCGTACGAAATCGCCTTTCCGTCGATATTGAACACCCGGTTGTCGGTTTGGTCGATTACCGGGGCGAAAAAACCGCTCTTAAAAGTAAACGCCGAGCCTGTCCGGTACGGGCGAACTGCCGGAGCGTACTTTACCGTTGGCGAAGACAGCGCCCATGCCGGACGCGGCACGTTTACGAACACTTGCCGCCCGATACCCGCAAGCATCACTCGCGGAACCCATCCGATGATTTGTTCCCTCACCTTGTCCGCACTTAAATCGGGTGTGCGCGCAATCAGTACGCTGCGGCCGTCGGCGCCCTGTTTGAGCGCATAAACGATTTCGTGCAACCCTGTTGTGGCGGTTTGTCGTTGCAAATCCGGGTCGGCGAATACCTTCAGCGAGTCGGCTGTTACCAGATACCCTTCCGGGTTCAGGATAGCCGAAGTATCGGTAAAAGCCGTAAGCAGCTTATCGTGCAGCCCCGACCGGACATCCGTTACCGCCGAAGGCGAAAGAACCAGTCTCGACCGGTGCATCCAACCCACATATTCCGCCTTTTTCCGCTCGGTCAACCGGTTATGCTTTATATTTTCCGGCTTGTATTTAATCAGTTGCAGGTAATCGCCTTTCGCCTGAATCACTAAAAAAGCATCCAGCCAACCTGCTTCCGCCTGCATTACTTTGCCGCCCGGTTGTACATACGCCGCATTTTCGGTCCGGTCGGAATACACGATCCACGGCTTGCGATGCACTTTGCTCTTAGGCGCTTCGATGCCCGCTATAGAATAATTCTCCGAATATTCGCACGGCAGCTTCTTCAGCCGCGTAAACCGGTTTACCGGAGCGCAGGCGCATAAACACATCAGGCCCGCCAATAAGCTAAGGGTTATTTTTTTCATTTTTTTACTGCTCGCTCTGTACTACGATAATTTTGGTAACACACCCCGACTCGAGGTCGGGTATCTCCACCGCCACGTGCTCGATGGTTATCTTTCGGCCTTTGCCCGTTGCAGCGAGCCCCTGGCAATACGAATAAATATCGTTGAACTTGTCGTCGTTGATAACCACCTCCGTCAGCTCGTTCGAGCACGTATACTTCCGGATAATCTCGTTGTAGTTCCGATTGAACGGCTTCCCGTCGCAGATAGCCTGCAATCGGATACGGATATCCGTGCCGATCACGCTCATCACATCCGTACTGTCGTTGGTAGAATACGTCGGGATGATTTTGATACGGTGCAATACCGGGAATTCCGTATTCTCGGTACGTAGCCGTACCGTATACGTATTCGGCTTGGAGTAAGCGTACAACGGCGTTTTTTCGCGCGCATCCACCATGCCGCTCTCGCCGAATTCCCAGCGCCACTGCTTGTCGTTGCCCACCCCTTTGAACACGATGTACTCGCCCTGCATGGCACTGTCGGGCGCTTCGATATGCACTAAGCGTGAAGCCGATTCACGAGCGGAGTTTTTAACCTGTATCGTAAATACCTTCTCGTATTTCCCGTTTACGGTAAGCCGTACCTTGAACGTGCCCGGCTCCTTGTACCGGTACGTTCCCCGAGGCTTGTACGACGACTCCTTATCGCCGAACTCCCAATACCAGTTGCGCGCCTGGTACGTACTGTCGGAATACGTAAAACTTTCGTTCACTTTCACTTCGGCAGCCGAAAGCGACGCCTTTACCTCCGGTCCTTGCCGGCACGAGCGGAAACACAAAACAAGCACGCCTGTGGTAAACGTCAGTACGGCTACTACTATCAACGACGTTACATTGTTGAACTTATTCATCTACTTGCGTTTTTGTTTGGTTTTTAATTCGTCTTCCTTCCTGGTAAGCCCCATTTCGCACAGCTCCAGGTCTTTCCCGAATGTTTGTATGTTCGACTGGTTGCCCCACAACAGTTTCTTATCGGCGAACCACATTTCGTAAAACACCGCCACATGGTAAAACGCCTTGTACCGCTTGTCCCATGCATTCTGCTCGTAGACGCCTTTCAGGTCGTTTATCAGGAACTTGATGTCGTTTTCCTCGAACGAAGCATTCACGCCCGGGTCGAATCGGTCGATGCGCGCATACAACGAATCGCACATTTCCTGGTATTCCGCCTGTTTTTTCTGGAAAGCCTGTTGCCGCTCGTACTTCTTTACGATAAAACTCTTGTGCGAAGCCAATTCGATTTTCGTGCCTTTCAGAAAAAAGAACAGGCATACCGACGCGCAAACGCCGAAAATCAGCACGATACTCAGTGCAGCGCTCACTTTGTCGCGCCTGCGGATATTCTTAGTTCCCATTTCCGTTCGTATTAATCGTTTTGGCCCCCTGAAGCGATAATTTGCGCGAAGCCGCGTGCTCGGCGTCGATACACCGGCGCAAATCGGCCGTAAGCGTATTCTTCTGTTTCTCGAGTATCCGTACCGAGTCTTTTACCGTAAGGAAACGGTTTACCTTCGGCAGCAGGTTCTTATAAAGCAACATGTCTTTTTTCTCCATGCTCTCCATGTCGTCGAGCAAACGCATCTTCATCGTGCTGGTCATGTTCTGCACCAGGATATTGTTCACCCGGTTGTTCGAGTTGATAAGCGACATATAATTATACAGCGAATCGACCCGTTCCACCATATCCACCTGTGTACTGAAAACCCGGTCGAACACGAGCGAGCGCTTTTCCACTTTTCCGCTTTCGCAGGCCGAAGCCGAAATAAAACAGTAGCACATCCCTATGAATAAACAAACTACTAAGGCCATACAGCCCGAAAAGCTAAGGTAGCCTTTAACTACCGAGCTATGATTAAGTGCTTTCATTGGCGTTCATGCTATAAATACGTGTTTACATCTAAATACGAATGCCCGGTATCCGTTCCCAGCCGAAACCGTTGCGCTTCCTTTTCCGGTACCAGCTCTATCCGGAGCGGTAATGTGGGCTCGAAAAAAAGTCCGGCTAAGTATCGGAGCATTTTCTCCCTCGGTTTTCCTTTGAAAAATTCCCGGCACGTTTCGCGGTCGAGCTCCGAGAGCGTAACCCGCATTACCGGCGTTACCTCCTGGCTTTCGTCCGATACGAGTACCGAGTTATCCTCGAGCTTTATTTCCCGCAAGGCAGGGGCGAAGCTGTTATCCGGCTTTTCCGGCCGGTAGACCTTCCGGAACGACGTACGGATATTCAAGATGAACGAGAGCGCGTTACCCGCCGCCCTGGTATCCCCTCGCAAAGCGTAGAGATGCGGAGCCACTTGCAGGAAACGGAGCGCTTCGCAGGGATACATCAGCCCGATTACGTTCCAGTGTTGTTTGAAAACGGCTGCGAATTCCGGGTACAAATGGCGCTTGTCGTATTTCAATTCCTCGGTACGGAGGTCGCATAAAAAGCTGTCGGCCTCCGTTTCGAACAAGCTCAAAAAGCGCCTTACCGCACGTTCCGCCTGCTTGTTCGCCCGGATACGCTCGACGATGTGTTTCTTATCCCGCTCGTGCCCGCTGTGGTCGGCCGCAAAAAACAAATCTTCGGGCAAGGCGTCGTAAATTCCCGGGCGTCCGCTTTCGATGCTCAGGTACGGGCTTTCGGGGTACAGGTACGGATACTTTATGCTTACCTTCTCGATGTCGTACAAGAAACCCTGCACCGATTCGTTTTTACGGGCTATAGCGATCTGTTCCGGAGCGAATCCCGCTTCGAGCAGGCACGCCGAGAAAACGTCGGCCCGGTAATACGGATACTGCCCGGCCAACGGAATGCAAGCGGATAAGTCTTTCGTTTCCTTCATATTCTTTCCCGTGTTAATCGGATACCATAAAGCCGTGCCGTTCCTCGTTCCTTTCGCCGCCCCGCGCCGATACCACCAGGCTTTCCTTATGTTGGCCGATATATTCCAGGCGGTTCAGGTGCTCCCATAGGTCGCCGAGCGAGTTAAGGAACGTTTCGAGCCGCACCATCACCGAGCGCAGGTTGTGGTGTTCGTACGTGATTTCCATCGTATCGGCGAGCATTTCCTCGAACGCCCCGGGCGTTACGTCGCTCCATTCGTAGAAGTATTTCAGCAATTCGTCTTTTTGTACGCCCGGAAGCCGCACTAAGCAAACGTAGCATAGCGACGCTAACGTGCTTACATCTTCGGTTATCATCACCGGCGGGATAGCCGTTTCGAAATTTTTCAACCGGAAGTGAATCGAAGCGAGATACGTAAAAATACTTTCGCTTATCGCCCGGATATTTACGGCCAACTCGCTTCCTGTAGGCCGGTTGTTTACCTTCGCGATAATATTCTTGCACGACTGGCGCAGCCCGTAAAGCGATTTTTCGAACAGCTTGAAGTAATGCGCCAGCTCCGGGTGGCCCGACATCGTCCGGCAAGGCGGGATGTAGTTCTGGTCTACCAGGTAGCGGTTCCCTTCTTTCCTGATTTTGCCGATATTGAGAAAGTGCGGCCCGCATTCCGACGAGTTGAACTCGCCCGACGGCATGATGTGGAGCTTATAAGCGCTCTCGCACTCAGGATGACGAAGCGGCTCTTCCAGCGGGTCGGGTTCGCCGCTTGCTACCCGTTGGTAGGGGTTGACCGAAAGAATTACATCCCAGTAGGTTATTTTTTTGTTTTGCCCCTTCTCGTCGTGTTGCGGCGAGTATGTTTTCGACAAGGGTGTTTCGTTTTCCGACAGGTTGAAATTAATCCGCTCGCCGGAGGCGGTTACCGCATTGCAGCAGTATACATTTACTTCCACCTGGTTGTCCATATGCTCCCGTATCCGGATTTCCACTTCTTTATCTTGTCCGAGCAAGGGTAGCAAGCCGTAGTCGTACTTTCCGAGAAAAAGCGAGCGTATATCGTTCATTCCCTCGATAAAGTAGTCTTCCGTTTGGCGGAAATGGTCGGCCGAGAGCTTCATTTGTCCCTGCCAGTTTACTAATTTATGTTTTTTCATATCCTTATATGGTATGTGTATGGTTTAGAAAGACGGGCGTGCCGGCTCTGTTGTAAATTCAGTCGATGACATATTCTTTGATCCGTTTGGCTACGATAAAGCAGTTCTCGTGTATCCGGTTATCTTTTACCGAAAGCGAGCAATCGATATGATGCTTCGGAAGAAATGCCGAGCTATGCCGGTAAAACATCCAGTTGTCTTCTGTGCCTTCGGTTTCGTAGCAGATAGGAGCCAGCGGGTATTTTTTATTGTAATCTTCGATAAGGCGTTTTATCCATACTCCGAAAGGAATATCGTCGGGTACTTTCCCCTTCAGCCGTAACGGTTTGCGGTCGCCGTCTTCTTTGTATATTTCGAGGGTAACTACTTTCAGCCGGCCGAAGTCTATATCCGCGTACATATCCACGCTCTCGCTGTCGGCAAATTTCCAGAGTTTGTATATCGGTTCGGGAATTTCCAGGTAAAGGTCGTACGCCCGTACGAATAGCGAAACGAATACGAACGCAAGCATGGAGGTCGAAGCCCACAAGCCGTATTGCAAGTCGTTGCACAAATTGAATACCAGCGTGAAAAACAACATGGCGACGAGTTGTATAAACAGGGTAAGTATAATTTCGTGCCGGTATTTATACTCTTCTTTGAATACCCAGCTTATCAGCTTGATATTATACCAACCGAGAAGGAGGTATAGCATGGCGAGAGTGATATACCCGTACGGCATAAAGTCGTAATCCAGAAATCCGCATAACGCCGGAAGGGTAAGCGCCACGATAGCGCCGATGGTGTATCCTATCAGTCGTTTATTGCTTAACAGGGCGTTTTTCTTGGCAATAAAGATACCTAAGCCTACCAGTAGCAATCCCAGGATAGGATAAATGAGGTAGGTGATTGTCAGAGTTTGTAGAAAAGGGCTCATAGTAGTATGTTTTTATTCTTCACAATCGATGCATAAGGGTAACAATATATTAGCTTCAAAGCAACCTAACGCACTGCTTTTTTTCCAGTCTTCACAAGCGCCTTTTTTATTGCCTGACTGATTTCTTGCCAAGCCGCGCCCGTAGTATAGCTTTCCGTTATCGGGTGCAACGCGGATACCTTCCGAATAGGCAGCTTCCGATTCTTTGAACCGTTTCAAATCATATAAAGCTCGACCTAAATTGTTGCAGACATCTACTACCAAACTGGTATCTTTGT
>DBGBSM010000482.1:0-4709 GCA_048468815.1 Parabacteroides sp. | reverse complement strand
TCTTTCTCAGTTCGTTAAATGTAATAGTTTTTGTCATGGTGCACTTATTTTTGAAGGTTGATACTTGAATTAATTAATTATCGTGCCCCTAACTTAAGCAAAATCCGGCAACAGAGCAAATTATTTCAGCTAATTCGCTCTGTTGCCGGCATGCTTTACGGCATATTAACAAATCGGTCAGGAATGCAAAAAATGTACTAAAGGCTCGCAGAATATTACCAGCATCAAGGCTGTGAAAGCAATTCCGTATACAATCAAGCGTTTACGATAGCCGGAATATACCGACCGGGTGAGCCGGTCGGCGGGAATGTGCAAAACAGCATGTCGGGCATACAAATAAATACGGTAAACCAACCATCCGAAGAAAACGCCGGTAATCGCTCCCGGAACAACGTCGGATATAAAGTGTACACCTAAATAAATACGCGAATAGGCGGTAACGACTGCCCACGCCAAAATGACCCATGTAAATAAGCGGTAGCGAAACAAAAGCGCCATGAATACCGAAAACCCGAACGCATTGGCGGCATGGCTCGAGATAAAACCGTAACGTCCGCCCCGGTAATTGAATACGATTTTTACCTGGTCCATGAAATCCGGATGATGCGTAGGCCGGAACCGGGTAAACAGCGGTTTACATACGTGCGAGGCAAACTGGTCGCAGCAGGTAATTACCAGAGCGATAGCTACTAATATGAGTAGCGATTCTTTCCAGTCTTTTTTATAAACCAATACGGCGATAATGAAAAATGCCAGCGGCAACCACACCACCTTACCGGACCATAGCCACATCAGCGCATCCAGATAATCCGACTGGCTGCCGTTCAATAAAAAAAAGGTACTGCGCTCGTATTTGAGTATTTCTTCTAACATGGATGTTTTTATAAGGATGCGGCGTTTTAAATAATTTCGATTTTGCTGCTCGGCATCCAGCCTACATTTCCGTCTTCGAGCACGATTTCACTCCATTCGCCCAGCGTACTTTTAATCGCTACCTTGGTGCCTTCGTGCAGGATAAACAAATCGGTGCCGCTTTCGTTGGGCGAGCTTTTTACGGTTACCGTAGGAGCGAACACAATGGCCGTACTCCGGTTTTCGAGGTCTGTTTTCTGGCGCGCTGCAAAAATATTGGCAACCAGTACGATAACCAGCAAAACGATGCCGGCGTAAAAGCCTCCTTTCTTCAGCAATAGCTTGCGGGAGAAGAAGAATAAAATCAAACAACCGATAAACAGCAGGAAGCAGACGAGCGCCAGCGTAGCCCAACCGTCGGCCGACCCCATATCCTGTATCCGGTTAAACCACTTGGAAAGGAAAAAGGTATCCAGCGGCTCTATCTGGTCTACCGCTTTCTGCCTGGCCATTTGCAGGTTGAACCGGATATCGCCGTCACCCGGAGCGAGCAATAGCGCCCGTTCGTAGTTCAGGATGGCCGGCGCGATTTTATTGGCTTTGTAATAGGCGTTGCCGAGGTTGTAATACACGGCGGCCGATTCGCCGTATTTGTTCAATGCGCTTTCGTACAGTTCTATCGCTTTGCCGTAATCCTCTTTCGTATAGGATTCTTCCGCCTGTTTCAACTCGTTCTCTTGTGCTGATACG
Source organism: Parabacteroides sp. (assembly GCA_048468815.1). Lineage (GTDB taxonomy): Bacteria > Bacteroidota > Bacteroidia > Bacteroidales > Tannerellaceae > Parabacteroides_B. Next base: position 3,107 of record DBGBSM010000482.1, on the reverse strand, counting down.
GAAAACGCGGTAAACAGTACCAAAAGTAAGAAATTTATTTTTTTCATCTCCTTATTTCTTTTTGATGGTATTTTCCATTTTCCCGATGGCATCTACCGTTAGTTCGTAAAGCTTGTCCATCGCATCCGGTGCTTGCGCCGGAGCATACCGGGCAAACTCGCAGGTATTGAGTATATCCATAAACTCGCCGATTAAAGGCTCGTCTACTCCGTACCGGATTAACTCGGTTTCTACGTTATCTTTGGTAAGGGTTGCCTGCGGAATGTTCAACTTGTCGCTCAGGTATCCCCACACGGCACGCAATACTTCGTCGTAAAACGCTTCTTTCTTGTTTTCTTTCAGAAGTTTGCCGGCCGCTTTCAAGCGCCGGACGGCTATTTTGTTGGCCTTTTTGGTACGAACTAGGGCGATATTGGCATTTTCTTTCACCTGTTTCCGGTATACGATAAAGAACAGAACGAACAATAACAGCGGAATGAGGTAACACATAATATAGATGAAAGAACCGAAAAACAATTCGTTTTTGGGTGCGAAGTGTATACCTTTCACCTTGAGGTAACGAATGTCTTTACCCAGGTACTTTACGCTTTCTTTGTTCGAAAAGTCGGAAACCACCGGATTGTTCGCCGCTTCTCCGCCTTCTCCCTTTTCTACCTGTAACGGGTAAGGCCCGGCTGTAAGCGTAGTATATTTTTCCGTTTTCGGATCGAAATAAGAAAATTCGATAACGGGAATGGTAAAATCGCCGGCAAACCGGGGAATAGCCAGGTATTCGATCGTTTTGGTTCCGTGCGTTCCTGCCGTAGTCGTTTTAGTGTCGGTTTCTACTTTCGGATCGAAAACATCGAAATCGTTCGGAAATTTCACTTCCGGATTCTTTACCAGCTTGATATTGCCGTTTCCCGATATTTTTACTTTTACCGTAACGCTTTCGTTCGCTTTCAACCGGTCGGCGCTGATGGAGGCCGACATATCGAATTGTCCTACCGCACCCGAAAAAGAGGCCGGCTTACCCGAAGGCAACGGTTTCACCTGAATCGTTACCGGTGCCGGCACCAATTCTTTGTTCACTTCCTGCACGGCGTCGTAAAAGTCGTCGAAGATACTTCTTACCCGGTGCGGAGTAGGAATCTGGATGGTGGCCAGGAAACGGCCGCCGGAAATGGTGAGCTTACCGGAGCGCTGCGGGTACAGAATAACCTGTTTGAATACCACAGTGCGGTAATTCCGGCCGTTGATGTTTTCGAGTGTCCATTGCGGTTGCGGAATTTCTATATCCTGGGCCAGAAAACCTTCGAATTCGGGAAATTTGATTTCAGGCAACCCTGCATTATACAAAGAAAAAAGCTTGAACGTAAGCAAAAAGCCTTCCTGCTCATACACATTGGTTTTCGAAACCAGCATCTTTACGTAAATGGCGTCTTTCGGAATAGAACTGCCCGAAGCCGTTACTTCGCCGTTAGGGACAGCCGTACTTCCTGTTGCACCCTGCTGGTCGTTCGGCAGCACTTTTACGACCAGGGCGTTCGAAGTATAGTTCGCTCCTTTTGCCCGGATGGTAGCCGGAGCGATATTGAACGTGCCTTCTTTTTTAGCCAGCAGCGTATACGTAAACGTGCTGGTGGTTTCGGTAGTGAAATTTCCGTTATACATTTGCGCACTCGTCGACGTGGAGGTCGACGGGCCGTAAAGCACGTCGAAATCCGACAGCTCGGGAACGCGTAAGTCACGGGCGCTCGCCTCTGCGTTGACCGTATATGTTAACTGGAATTGCTGCCCGGTTACCACTGCTTGCGGAGCCGAGGCCTTAAAGGTTACCTGGGCTTGCAACGCGTATCCGGTAAAAGCGAGAACAAATAAGAAAATCAATTTCCTCATTATCTATTATTTTTCTGTTAAACAACCTGATTCGTATCCCATTACCATTCTTTTTCGGTGCGCCGGCGTTGCTGTTGCTGGGCCTGCGCCTTCTTTACTTTTTCCTGGGTATCCTTTTCGTCTTGCAGCAAGGCATCCAGTATTTGCTGGGCATTATCCTGGCTCATCTGCTCGTTTTGCTGGGGTTGTTCCTGCGTTTTATCCTCTTTCTGGTTATCCTGCTCTTGCTGCTGGTCCTGATTTTGTTGTTCGTCGTTCTTATTTTCGTCTTTGTTTTGTTCCTGGTCTTGCTTATCCTGCTCCTGATCTTTATTCTGGTCGTCCTGGTTTTGCTGGTTCTGTTGGTCGTGCAATAGCTTTTGTGCTAAAACCAGGTTGTAACGGGTTTCGTCGTCGTGCGGGTTGAGGCGAAGCGATTGTTTATAAGCTTCCACACTCTGGGCATATTCTTTCTTTTGCATGCCGATATTACCCAGGTTATGGTAAGCTTGGGCCAGCTTGGCAGGGTCGGTTTCCTGGGCAATCGTTTGCTGGTATTGCTTGGCCGCTTCGTCGTGTTTGCCTTGCTTGTACAACGAATTTCCCAGGTTGTAATTTCCTTCGGCCGATTTCGGATTTACTTCCAGGCTCTTCCGGTAGGCGATTTCCGATTCGGTATATTTCTCGTTTTTATACAGGTTGTTTCCTTCCCGTACATGCTTACGTTCCGCTTTCTGTGCGGAGGCGATGCCGGAAGTGCATAAAAGCAATCCGATAACCGAGAATAACTTTACTTTTCTGAATATTCTGTTCTTCCTGTCCATCACGAAAAATTCGATAAGCAGCAGGAATAAGGCAATCCAGGCCAAGGTCTGGAATTGTTCGTTATACTCGGAGTATACTTTACTGTCGAGCTCCGATTTGTTCATCTTTTCAATTTCTTTTTCCAGGGCGCGCAAGGCGGAATTGGTATTATCGGCGCGAACATACATCCCGTCGCCTGCTGCCGCGATTTCCTTACACATCTGCTCGTTCAGCCGGGTTACCACGACGTTTCCTTCCCGGTCTTTCATGAAATTGTTGTTTCCGTCCAATGGAATCGGTTCGCCCTTCGGCAGTCCGATTCCTACGATATTGACGTGGATTCCTTTTTCCGCCGCTTTTTTAGCAGCGCCTACGGCATCGTCTTCGTGGTTCTCGCCGTCGGTAATCAAAATAATCGCCTTATCCGACGTTTCACTGGGCGTAAA
>DBGBSM010000481.1:0-4216 GCA_048468815.1 Parabacteroides sp. | reverse complement strand
TTCGTATGCAGCGCATTCGGCCTCCAGGTCGGGTGCGTTCCCGTTCAATATGTTCACGTTCTCCGGCTTGATGTCGATATGGCTGAAGAAGTTGTTCCACATAAACGAATGATAGCTTTCCGGATGGTCTTTCGGCAACCCCACGTACTCGTCCATGTTGAACGTAATCACGTTCCGGAACGAAACGACTCCCTGCTTGTTCAGCTCGATCAGGTTCTTGTACATACCCAGCGGAGAAGAGCCCGTAGGCAATCCCAGTACGAACGGTTTCTCGGGTGTGGGGTTCGCTTTCTTGATTTTGGCAGCCACGTAATTGGCCGCCCACTTTGACAACTGTGCGTAGTCAGGTTCGATAATCAGTCTCATAATATTGTGTATTTAAATAGGTTATCCGATTCCGTTCAGCCGGTCGGCCATCGCTTTGCCCAATGCCAGGCAAGCTTGGTACTTTTCTTCTTTCAGCGCTTGTTTTTCCTCTACCGGCGTTCCTACCGGCTCCCATTTCATCTTTTCGCAAAAAGCGTTCAGGTTCCGTACGGCAGCCCCCGACCACGTAAACGAGCCGAAGCAGCCGAACAGGCGGTTCTTCACTTCCCGTATCTCGATTTTCGAAAGGAGCGAGCCGATTTCGGGAAACAGCGAGTTACTGTATGTAGGGCTTCCGATAATCACCCCCTTGTATTTGAAAATGTCCCGTAGTACATACGACGCATGCGAGCGCGAAACATTGTGCATCACGATGTTCCGGATGCCGTTCGCCCCCAGTTCCGATGCAATCGCCTCGGCCATCTGCTCGGTATTCCCGTACATGCTGCCGTAAGCGATTACCACCCCGTGCTCGCCTTCGTACCGGCTGAACCGGTCGTAAACCGACACGGCCCGGTCGATTTGTTCGCGCCACACCGGCCCGTGCGTGGAGCAAATGGTTTTTATCTCCACGCCCGAGAGCTTCTGCAACGCCCGTTGCACCGGCGAGCCGTATTTGCCTACGATATTCGAGTAATACCGTTCCATCTCGCCCCAGTAGCGGGAGGTATCCATATCCGAGTCGAGCACCGCCCCGTCGAGCGTGCCGAACGTGCCGAACGCATCCGCCGAGAAAAGCACCTTTTCCGTGGTATCGTACGTGAACATCACTTCGGGCCAGTGCACCATCGGTGCCGTGTAAAACGTGAGCTTGTGGTGCCCCAGGTCGAGCACGTCGCCCTCCTTCGCCTCGTGCAGCCCGGCGGCGATGCCGTGGTACCCCTCCAGCATGCCGAACGTTTTGGCGTTCCCCACGATTTGCACCTGCGGGTATAGTTCGCGGAGCAAGCGGATAGAGCCGGCGTGGTCGGGTTCCATGTGGTTCACGATGAGGTAATCCAGCGGACGCCCGTCCAGTATCTCGGAAATGCGTTTGAAGAACAAGTCGGAATAGCAAATATCCACCGTATCCACCAGCGCCGTTTTCTCGTCGGCAATCAGGTACGAATTGTAGGATACGCCGTAAGGCAACGGCCAGAGGTTCTCGAAAAGCGCTTTCTGCCGGTCGTTTACCCCGACATAGTATATTTTATCCGTGATGTGAGTCAGTTTGTACATATTCAGTGTTTTTGATGAAGGGCCCTGTAGACGAACCAGATACCCGCCAGGATAAACGGGATGCTGAGCAGTTGCCCCATATTAATCAGCATGTTCGCTTCGAAAGCTTCCTGGTCGTTCTTCATAAATTCGATGCAGAACCGCGACAGGAAGATGCCGATCATAAACACGCCGAACAACAATCCTTCTTTTTTATATGCGTCTTTTTTCCAGTACAGCCACATGCACAGGGCGAAGGTAATCACGTAGCAAATCCCTTCGTATAACTGCGTGGGATGTGAAGGCAGCGAAAATACCGGAGCCGCCCCCTTCTTCCAGGCCGTGAGGTTCTCGATAAACCGGAATCCCCACGGATACTGGGTGGCGTGACCGTAGATTTCATGGTTCATCAGGTTGCCGAACCGGATCATGGCCGCTACCAGCCCGGTAGGCACCACCAGGCGGTCGAACGCCCACAGCATGCTCTTATGGCTTACCTTCTTCGAGTAGAAATAGATGGCGATGATAATCCCCAACGTACCGCCGTGACTGGCCAGGCCGCCTTCCCATATCTTCAGAATTTCCGCCGGGTTGGCTAAGTAATAGCCCGGCGCATAGAACAGCACGTGCCCCAGGCGGGCGCCGATTACCGTGCCCAATATCGTATAGATAAAGAGCTTGTCGAGCCAGGGCTCGGGCAGCTGTTCCTTTTTCCACATCTTCGCTACGATAAGGTAGCCGATGGAAAAGCCGATGGCGAACATCAGGCCGTACCAGCGCACATGGAGCGGGCCGAGGTGGAATATCTCCGGGTCGGCGGTCCAGGTTACGAACGACAATACAGACGCCTGCATATCAAACGAGTCTGCGGATTAAATCTTCCCGTTCTCCGTAAAGCATATCGATTACCGGCAGTTCGATCATCGTGTAAGCGCCCGGCTGCTGCTTGAACGAAGCGCGTGCCACAGCCACTAAAATCTGTGCCGTCAGCGCCGGGTTGTTGATACGCATATTGAAATCCACCAGTTGGTTCTGGGTTTTGCCCGACACCCCTTTGCGCGTGAGGTTCACGCCGTGCCCCATATCCAGCAGGTCGGCCACGCATTCCACTTGCATCACGTGGGTTTCGTCGTGGGCGAAGTAATCGTCGGTCTTGATTTTCTCCGCTACGGTCTTGAAATCGTGTCCGTCTTCCACTTCGATATATACCATCCGGCGGTGTACGCCCGTGCCTAACGGAATGGTCATCGACAAGGCCGCTTTTACTCCTTCGATGGCTTTTACGGCTACCGTATGCCCCATGCTCATGCCCGGGCCGAAGTTGGTATAGGTAATGCCTTTCGGAACCATCGCTTCCAGCAGGGCGCGTACCACCGAGTCGCTTCCCGGGTCCCAGCCGGCCGAAATCACGGCTACGGTATTATGTTCCTTGGCTACTTTATCGAGCTCGCGGCGCAAGTCGACGATGCCGCCGTGGATGTCGAAGCTGTCTACCGTATGGATGCCCATCGCCAATATCTTCTTGGCGTATTCTTCCACTTTCCGGGTGGGAGTGGCCAGTACGGCTACGTCTACGTCTTTTAACTTGCAGATGCAATCCGTTACTTCGTATCCTTTCAGTTCGTCGGGTACATCGCCGGGGTTGCGGCGCACGATGCCGGCCACTTCGAAATCGGGGGCGGCCTGCAAGGCTTCCAACACATACTTTCCGATATTGCCGTATCCAACGATGGCTGCTCTTATCTTCTTCATACTCGTTTGTTTAAATAAATCGGTTTTGTTTATTACTCATAAAATGTAAGTCTCGGAAAATTCACTGTCTGCAAAGTTAATCAACTTGAAGAATTAACAAGAAGGAGGAGAAGCTTTTTTGTTTATATTTGTTCTGAAAACCGAAGATAGGCTGCAAGGGATCGAACACAGAGACACGGAGGCACAGAGGCAGAGAGAAGAGGAGATTCTTTTATAAGTTACGGGGTTTGGTTAGATAAGCAAGTCCCATTTAATGCCTGTACATGCCGGCGTTTGCGAAAGCCGTCTGCCGATGGCATAAGGCATCTGCTGTCCGCCAGTCTGAAAAAGCTCCGGCCTTTTCGTATAAAACGGCTGTTTCACCGCATTGTGTAACGCCGGCCGCTACGTATGGCCTCCCGGGGCCTCAGTGAGGGAGCGTAAAGAAAATGGCACGGAGCGAACGCCCGGAAGGCCACGCTGTTTGAGCGAAGCGAGTTCGGGGCCTTCAGTGAGCGGAATGCCATTTTTAGCGAGCGAGCGTTAGCCCCTGACCTTTTTTGCTTCGTTTTTTGCATAAATCCCTCCCGTTCGGCATTATCCAAACCAGTTTGGCTACTGCCTCGCTTAATCGGGATTTTCTGTCAAGAGAAAAAATGAAGACCGCCGGTAGGCGCCGTCGGCAGACGCCTTCGCGGCGAGCGAGAAAAAAAGCCTTTGTTTCTTTCCTCGGAAAGAAAGCCCCGCGGCAAGCGAAGAACGCAACGTTTTCTACCTTCGTTTCTTTCGAAAAAGAAACGAAGCCCCGCAGCGAGCGAAAGCAACCTCGCCGCAAAAACAAATATAAAGCTATATAAAGATGAAAAAAACCGGCTTAACCCTTTTCTTTTACCTTCTTTCTCTGTTCGCCGCTTTCCCCGTT
>DBGBSM010000480.1:0-8770 GCA_048468815.1 Parabacteroides sp. | reverse complement strand
CTGATGGGTGAGTTTTGTTTTGAGGCTATAATCGGGCAAAAAGAAAGTGTTTTGCGGAAATTGGTGTTATTTTGTATTTTGTTGCTCCTCGATTCGGTTTGTCGTTGTTAAAAAGAGAAGGGGGAAAATGGGGAAAAGTGAAGATAGGCTTCGCTTCGACATAATCTAAGCGAAGCTTTGCTTATGTGCTTAGCTTGCACTATCTTTATTCCGAAGAACAAATGAAGATAGGCTGCATCTCAACAAACCAAGCAACGCTTGTTTTTGCATTCGATTTGCACTACTTTTCTCCGAAAAGAGAAGATAGGCTTCGCTTCGACATAATCCAAGCAAGCTTTGCTTATGTGCTTAGCTTGCACTATCTTTATTCCGAAGAATAAATGAAGATAGACTGCATCTCAGCATAACCAAGCAACGCTTGTTTTTGCATTCGATTTGCACTATCTTTATTCTGAAGAATAAATGAAGATAGGCTGCATCTCAGCAAACCAAGCAACGCTTGTTTTTGCATTCGATTTGCACTATCTTTGTTCCCGAAGTAAACGCAGGGAAGCGGCGGCGCACGCGAAGCAAAGCGTACCTGTGTTCGCATCCGGCTTGCACCGTCACGATACTTGAAAAAAAGAAACAACACATGGAAAACTCCCGGCAACTGCGCGTAGCGCTCGTACAGGCACCGATCGAATGGGAAAACCCCGAAGCCAACCGCAACCGGTTCGGCCGGCAACTCGGCGAGCTACAGGGCAAGGCCGATGTGGCGTTGCTGCCCGAAACCTTTACCACCGGCTTTTCGATGGACGCAGCCGCCCTGGCCGAGCCTGTCGGCGGTCCTACGCTTCCCGTCGTGAAGGGCTGGGCGGCCGCTTACGGCCTGGCGATAGCCGGCAGCTTTATCGCCGGCGAGAACGGGCGCTACTTCAACCGCGGCTTTTTCATTACGCCCGAGGGCGACGTCCGGTTGTACGACAAACGCCACCTCTTCCGCATGGCCGGCGAAAACGAACACTATACCCCTGGGAACACACGCCTCGTCGTTCCCTACAAAGGCTGGAATATCGCGCTGATTATCTGCTACGACCTCCGCTTCCCTGTGTGGTGCCGCAACGTGAACAACGAGTACGACGTGCTGCTGTGCTGCGCCAACTGGCCCGAGGCACGCGCCCGGGCGTGGCGTACGCTGCTCGAGGCGCGGGCTATCGAGAATATGGCCTATGTATGCGGTGTGAACCGGGTAGGCACCGACGGCAACGGCATCCCTTTCCGGGGCGACTCGCTCGCTTTCTCCCCCAAAGGAGAAATCGTGGCGGAGGCCCGAATCCCAAGCCTGCCACACGCTAACGGACACTCCCCAAACCCCGTGGTAGCCGGAGGCAATAACGAACAAACGCCTTGCATCGCCACTTTCGATAAAGAAGCACTGCTGCGTTTCCGCACCAAGTTCCCGGCCTGGCAGGATATGGACCGGTTCGTTATCGACTGACCGGGTTGCACTGGGGCGCCCTTTTCATCCGCAAAGAAAAAAATACACGATGTTAAACCGAACGAACAGTTTCAAGATGAGTAAGATTATCCGATTAGTTATGTACGCATGCATCCTGGCGGCGCCGGCTTGCGGCAGTAAAACGACCACGCATACCGCCGGTGCGGAAGCGCCGGAAGCGGAAGAGCAGGCCTGGCCGCATGCCATCCTCCGGCACGAGCCCGAAGATTCGCTAAAGCCGTGCGATTCGGAGAACCTGAGCAAGAAATATGCCGACGGCGCCGAGCGCTGGTTCTACCGCGACAGCCTGATGAACGGCGCTTATAAAACTTCCTATAGCGAGGAAGGGGTGCCTTATTATTCGGTAGCCACGTACCGCAACGGCATCAAGAACGATACCGTGCGCCACTACCAGGCCAAGGAAAAATGGCTGAGCGCCGAGGTGGTGATGCTCGACAGCATTCACGAGATCGGCCAGCTGTATTACAGCAACGGATACCCGAAAATACGCTACGAAGCCACCCGCGGCCGCTTAGACGGGGCGCGGATGCGCTGGACTATCGACGGAAAACCCGATAAGCTCCAGCATTTCAAAGACGGCGAGTTGCACGGGAAAGAGAAAACCTGGTACCCCAACGGCTACCTGGCTTCGGTAGAGTCGTACGCCGGCGGCGAGCGGGTGATAAGCAAAAGTTGGCATTACAGCCGGAGTGCAGACGATGCGTATTATCACCTCGGAGCCACCGAGGCGCCCGACCGTCAGTTCGTGGAATACGCCTTGTACAACGGCTACCGCATCGAGGAGAGTTACGAAGCGGCCGGCGCCGACGTGTGGCTGCTTACCTGGCGGCGCCTGTTCGAGCGCGACAAGCAGCTATGCGCGTTCGAAAAGCACGGCTGCGACGTGGTGATGCACGATACGGTACCCGACGGTTCGCGGCTCGAAGTGCGCGATTACCTCGACGGCCGGCTGCTGGCGCTCGAGAAATATCCGCTTTCTTCCGGGAGCGGGCCGGCCGTTTATACCGAAGCGTATTCCGAGACGGGAGAACTGGTTGAAAAGTATTTTTACGACAGCGAACCCGACTGCCTGGTGCCGATGCGTGTGTATGCGCAGGAGGGAGCGGTTATCACCGGTATCGGCAGCAGCGAATACAACGAGCTGATAGCCGATAGCTGCAACGCGTATCTGGATGGGGAAGCACATCAGTGGATACAAAACGGCAGCAGCGCCACCTTGCATTGCCAGGGAAAGGAAATCGAACTGCTCGGTTCTTCCGGCGTTGAAACCGATTCCGACCTCTACCGCGAGTGGAACTACGACGGATATAACGCCCGTTCGGGCTTGCATTTTTTCAGTTTCACCGGATTCGAGGCGTGGGGTTATTTCGCTGCGGACGATGCCACCGGCCTGGTAACGCAGTACAAGGCGACCGACCTGCCTGTTTTTTGCGGCCGCTCGGACCTGTTCTTCGTTGAAAATTCCAATCCGTACAACATGGAGTGTGCCGTTTACATTTACAGGCAGTTGCCTGGCGGCCGGCTGGCGAAGGTAGCTACGCTCGACCGGGGCGGCGTTAATTTCTACAGTCTCGACCTCGAAAAGCTCACCTGGGTGGGCGAGCGTACGTTGGTAGCTACCCGGATAGAGCCGAATCGCCGCGACGAACGGTATTATTCGTTCGACGACGAACGGGCCAACGAAGGCGAAATGCCCTACCTGCGCATCGAGGTAACGCGCGAAGCCCTGCAAAGCACGGAGCCGCTCCCGCTCGCCAACGAGATGATCAGCGAGATGAACGGCTATCTGAAGGAGTCGGGCGATGCGTAACGGGCGCACCGCAGGCAACGACGGGCAAGCAGGAAATCCGGGAAGAAGAAACCTGACGGCCAGCCTGCTATGGCCCTCTATACGGCCGAAAGCAAGCGGGTAACCGGGAAAACGCAAGTGCCATCTGTGAATCGTGCCGCTCCGGTTTTCGTGAGTGGCGAGCGGATAACCGCGAGGAAGGAACAGTTCCGTTGCCGTAACCGCCGCCGGCTTTACGTGCACGGGTAGCGGCGGGGAAGAAACTGTACCATGCGTAAAGCGGACGTTTCCGGTAAGATAAAAGAGCATCCTTGTCGCGGTACGAACGCGATACGGATTCTTTCTCGAACGTTCCCGGCCAGATAAAAGAGCATTCCGGAAGAACGAACGTGCGGAAGCGGAAAAGTCGGCCGGCCTGTTTAAACCGGCTCCGTACCGGCTGCGCGAAAGCCCCGGTAGGCAGGTCGTCGGAAAAAACGAGCCGGTGTAAACCGGCTTTATATCAGCTTTGTAAAATTGAAATGGGACGGCGACGCAGAAGAAGAAACAGAGTATCTGCGTTCTAATCGTATTTTGTAGAATTGAAATTTTGTAATGAGGGGCAGATCCGGCGCAGCGTCGCCGTGTTCTAATCGCATTTTTGTAGAATTGAAATAAACTTACCCTCTCAACCAGGGGCAAATTTCGATTTGTTCTAATCGCATTTTGTAGAATTGAAATTTCCTTTGTTTAAAGTAGCAGAGGGCAGCATTTATGGGTTCTAATCGCATTTTAAAATTGAAATAAGCGGGGGGATATTGAAAGGAAACAGCACCCGGCGGAGCGCTCATACCGGTTCGGTGGCGCTGTGTCCATCTCCCCCGGTAAAACCGTAAAAAAATATGAAAGACCTTGTAAACAACCGTTGCGGCTGGCCCGGAACCGACGAACTCTACGTAAAATACCACGACGAAGAATGGGGCCAGCCCGTTACCGACGACCGTACCTTGTTCGAGTTCCTCGTACTCGACAGCGCCCAGGCCGGACTCGCCTGGATAACCATTCTCCGGAAACGCGAAGGCTACCGCGAAGCCTTTCATGGGTTCGACGTGGAAAAAGTGGCGCAAATGACCCCTGCCGACGTGGAGCGGTTGATGCGGTTCGACGGAATCGTCAGGAACCGGCGGAAAATCGAGTGTGCCATCCGGAATGCCCGGCTGTTTATGGCCGTGCAGCAAGAGTTCGGCAGTTTCTATGCGTATACCTTGTCGTTCTTTCCCGGCCGGCAGCCCATTGTAAACCATTTCACGAGCCTGAGCCAGATACCCGCCACCTCGCCCGAGTCGGACGCGATGAGCAAAGACATGAAGAAGCGGGGTTTCAAGTTCTTCGGCTCCACCATCTGCTATGCCTTTCTGCAGGCGGCCGGCTTCGTGAACGACCATTTGGAGGGCTGTTTCTGCAAAGAACGGTAAATTCCGGCTGCCTCATAGCCGGGCTTTACTCTTTGTACCCCAGCATCTTCACGAAATATACCGCAACGGATAAGAAAAGCCCGGCGAACGGTAGCGCCAGCAGGTGTAGATTCAACTCCCGGGATTTGCCTAAGGCGATAAGCAAGCTCGAACCGGCCAGGAAGGAAAAGATAAGCAACAGGAAGAGTTTGAGGTGTCGCATCATGCGCACCCCGGAGCGGTAAACCGGCCGGGCGGCAGGTGCCGACGGGTCGACCCGGAAAGGGTAGCAGAACCGCTTGTAGTATCTTGCGAGCCAGATGAGGCCGATGTAAAACACGGCGGCTACCAGCGGCAACTGCCATAAAAAAGTGCGGCCCGCCCATCCGTCGGCTTCCCCCGCCTGGTTGAAGTGAACCGGTATCCGGGTTTCGGGCCCCAGTTCCGGATAAAAGAAAAGCGGGATAAACGTCGAGGCGAGAGCCAGCAGCGAAAGGGCTTCTATCGTCCGGTCGTACCGGGTTCGTTCCCGGGGAGTGTTCATGGCGCAGCCTGGTTAATGAAAAATCAGCTAGTTAAATCGTTTGTTATGGATTCGCCTGATCGGAATTTTAGCCGGGAATAATTTTTATAAAACGGACAACTTGAAGAGCCTGTTTAAATTTTCCTTGAAAACAACTCTCAAAACAGCGTCGAGCAAAATTTAAACAGACTCTAAATTGTAGTATCCTTTTTATATCCCTCATAATAATAAGATTGTTCTATACCTTTGAAGATCGTTTCCCGGTCGTCTACTTTGTCTGTAAGGGCAGGCTGTAACAAGAAGCGGAGTTCCAAGTCGTTAATCGGGCTACGTTCCATCGCTTGTAAATAAAGGCCTTTATCTACCGTTTGCCAGTCTACCACCTTGCCGAGGTTCTTCTTTAATATCCTATCGAGCCAGATTCTGGCAGAACGACCGTTTCCTTCCATAAATGGATGTGCTATATTCATCTCCACATATTTAGCGATGATTTCCTCGAAATTGCTTTCAGGCATTTTCTCGATAACGGGGAGAATCGCATCCAAATAAAGACAATTGGCAAAACGAAAGCCGCCTTTTGCTATGTTGAACGTGCGTATCTTTCCTGCAAAGTCATACAATTCGTCGAAAAGGTACTTATGGATTTGACACAATCCTTTTACCGTACCGACTTCCATATGGTTTATGGCCCCTGTTTCGAACAGCGCATGGGCCTTTTTAAGGCTTTCTTCGTCTATGTTACTTTTACTGTTTGCCATCGTGTTCCATTCTATCCTCGTTCGTTAAACAGCCTTTTCACCGCATCGAGCGGCATCGCACCGACCGTTTCGCATCAGATGCTCGAGCTTCGTTAGCGTAACGCCGTTTTTAGCCGGCGGGGCCGTAACCCCGCCCGCTCCGTATCAGTCTATTAACTCGAACCCCGTGTAAGGCACCAGCGCCTTCGGGATGCGAATCCCTTCGGGAGTCTGGTTATTTTCGAGCAATGCCGCTACGATACGCGGAAGCGCCAGCGCGCTGCCGTTCAACGTATGGCAAAGCTGCGTTTTCTTGTCTTGTTCGCGGCGGTAACGGCATTTCAGGCGGTTTGCCTGGTAACTCTCGAAGTTCGAAACCGAACTCACTTCCAGCCAGCGCTTCTGCGCCGCCGAAAATACCTCGAAGTCGAACGTCAGCGCCGACGTAAAGCTGATGTCGCCCCCGCATAGCCGCAAGATACGCCACGGCAATTCCAGCTTCTCCACCAGCGATTGCACGTAAGCCACCATCTCCTGCAACGACTCGTACGAGTGCTCCGGCGTATCGATACGCACGATTTCCACCTTGTCGAACTGGTGCAACCGGTTCAAGCCCCGTACATCCTTTCCGTACGAACCCGCTTCCCGGCGGAAACAAGCCGAGTACGCCGTGTTTTTCACCGGCAACTCCGATTCGTTCAGGATTACGTCGCGGTATATGTTCGTTACCGGCACCTCGGCCGTCGGAATCAAATACAAATCGTCTGCCGTGGCGTGGTACATCTGCCCTTCCTTATCCGGCAACTGCCCCGTGCCGTAGCCCGAGTCGGCATTCACCACGTAAGGCGGCTGCACTTCCAGGTAACCCGCCTCGCGGGCATTATCGAGGAAGAAGTTGATTAACGCCCGTTGCAGGCGCGCCCCTTTACCCTTGTATACCGGGAATCCGGCGCCCGTTATCTTTACGCCCAGCTCGAAGTCGATTAAGTCGTACTTCTTGGCCAGCTCCCAGTGCGGCAGCGCGTTATCGCCCAGTTCGGGAATGACGCCCCCTGTTTTCTCGCACACGTTCTCTTCGGCCGTGCGCCCTTCGGGAACCGATTCGTGCGGCATGTTCGGAATCAGTACCAGCCAGTCGCGAAGCTGCTTTTCCGCTTCCCGCATCGTGGCCTCCATCTCTTTGTTGCCCTCCTTCATCTGCGCCACCTCGTTGCGGGCCGCTTCGGCTTCGTCCTTGCGGCCTTCCTTCATCAGCGAGCCGATGGTTTTCGATACGGAGTTCAGCTTGGCCAGGTTCGCGTCGAGCGCCACCTGCGTGCTGCGCCGGGTTTTATCTAACTCGATTATTTTTCCGATAATGTCTGTTGCATCGAAATGCTTTTTAGCTAACCGGCGGATTACCTCTTCCGGGTTTTCAGTGATAACTTTAAGCGTCAACATGCCTTGTCTATGTTTTTTATTTCAGGAAGCAAAGGTAAACAGAATTATCCTAATATAACAGGAGGCGCTGCAAAAACTGTTTTCTTATGCGCCAGCCTGGCTGTGTCGTATATCGGATGCGGAAGTAAGTTCGAATAGATTATTACCGGCTACCTGCATCTTGTGCCGCCTCGTATTTCGGAGATGCGCTGCGACCTATTTCTTTACGCGTCCGCCCGTGAGCCACGCCCGCACGTAATACGGCTCGCTCAGGCTGCTCACCGTTACCCCCTGCGAACTGCTCGCGTGGATAAACTTGCCGCCTTTCAGGTAAATGCCTACGTGGTTGGGCACTTTCCGGCGGCTTTTCCCGGTGCGGAAAAAAACGAGGTCGCCCTCCTGCAAGCTCCCTTTGCCTATGCGGCGGCAATCGTTCTTCAGGATGTCAGCCGACGACCGGCACAGCTTCCGGCCGTACACCTTGCGGTACATCGCCCCCACGAAGCCCGAGCAATCCACGCCCCGCTTCGAAGTGCCCCCCGTGCGGTGCGGCACGCCCAGCCATTCCGCCCCTTCCGCGTACAGATACCGGTAATCCGATTCGGTTACATGTATGCCCAGCCGGGTCGATAATTCCCGGGGCGACGGCGTTCCGGCCATGTATTTCGGCCGGCTTTTGCAGCCCGTAAGGCAAAGACTGCCTACTATAAGAAAAAGAAAAACGTATCGTTTCATTTGCCGTATCGTTGCGTGTTAAACAAGATAAACCGCCCGGGTAAGCGGGGCGGGGTGCGCACGGATGTCCGTGCACTTCCGGTACAAAGGAAATGAAAAAGAAGGGAATGTGCAACGAATGCGGGGTCGAGTTGAACCCGAGGCTGTGTTGCAGGTCGGAGGTGACAGCGGAAGAGGTGGATGTATCTAAGGCCGAGTTGACCCCGAGGCCGTTTTGCAGGAAGTCGGGAAAGTTGCTATGTGTAACCGGAGCCGGTTCGAGTCGAACTGATACCCTCGGCTAAAGCGGCGACCCCTGTATCTTTGTGTAACCGAAGCCAGGTCGAGTCGAACCCGGAGAAATGCCGGAGATAAATTATTCGTTCCGGAAATGTGCCGCCCGGAAGCCGGTGCGGGTGTGAGCGGGTGGCTTTCGGTTCTTCGCTTCGTTTTTGTTGATTCGTGGCTGTGTTACCCGGTTTCCCGGATAGTGTTCCGGAGGGTAGGGCGGCATCCGGGCGCACTTCGGTAACCCGCCCGGCGAACCGGATTTGGGGTACCCCGGAGGGGGGTGGCGGCATCCAGCCTGCGCAAAAAAGAAGGAGGTACCGCCTCAACGCGATACCTCCTTTTTATCTTTTCATTTTAAAGAAC
>DBGBSM010000479.1:0-2340 GCA_048468815.1 Parabacteroides sp. | reverse complement strand
ATCTTGGAACAACTGTTTATCGCACCCGTACCGAGAACGGGCTTTCCACAAGGCACCCGAAAAAATATCCGGTTTCCGTTTCTATATCAACGGCCTTATCCGGTAGTCCTTATTCCGATTTCAGCTATACTTATAAAGTTCTTTTCCAATACGCCGTTTACAACCAACTTGACATAACGCGACGAATAAGCCTTAACCAATTTAATTTCCTGAGGTACTAAAGATTGACGGATATTCTGGAAAACACCTTGTGAAACCTTCTCCCACTTTAATCCGTTTTCACTCAAATAGATTTCGTAACTTTCGATTACCCCGTCCGCATTTCTATACATGTCTTGACGCGGCGTGTAGATTATTTCGGAAACAGGCATAATACTTCCCATATCAATTACCACCTCATCCGGCACAAATTCATTCTCAGTGTTCCCTCTCTGGGTCTGAAAGTAACTCCCGGCGTCATCATCAATCATCTTGTCGGCCCCGGGTTCAACAGGAAAAATAACTTTCCAATTCTTTTTACACTGGTGAAACGTCGCCGAAGCAATCTCTCCCCTTTCCTTATCCGACGTAAATACGGCTGCCCGGACAATACCCTGTTTATCCAAAAGGAACGGAGCCTTGTACTCCGGTGAAGTAAACACCGGGTCGGAACCGTCTGTAGTATACCGGATAGCGAATGCAGGACGGTCTGTTCTTATCGCTACCATTCCGTCTTTGGCTCTATACAGGTGGGGAGTTTCCAGATTTTCAGGCTCTTTAAACAGACTTACTTCACTTATGGCCAGTGCTACCGGAGCAAAAAAACGTAAACGGAGCTTTTCCGTATTCAAATCGCTGTCGAAACGCATTATCCGGCAGGCACCTACGCTGGTGGCTTTAGCTATCTCTTTCCAGTCGCCATTCGTCCAAACATCCACTTTCATCGAATCGAGTCGCTGGCCTAATTTGATGTTTTCACGCACTTTCACCAGATTGAATACCTGTTTGCGGGGCAATTCTATCACCAACGATGCATGGGTAACCGTATCGTCGGTGGCCCAATAAGAGTACCGGTCGTTGTCTGTAAGTTTGGCAGCGCCATAATATTTAGTCGCCTTGCCACGCACATTGGATGGGATAAGACGCGCTCCCCGGATAAGATTGTTACCGAAGGTTTTATTCATTAATTCCGCAAAACCTTCCAACGATCGAATATCCCTCCACTCCATCACCCCTTCAGGAGTTAAAGGCAGGCACATATCGAATCCCTGTCCCAACCCGACACTCGCCAGGTAAATATCGAATAACTTCTGGGGGCTCTTGGTTGTCAGGCTATCTGCAGTATGATAGGCGAAACGTCTTTTCAGCGAAAAGTCACACTCTGCCGGAATCCAGTATTTTCCATGCCGCTGCCCTCCGTTTAACATTTTAATCCGTTCGCCGTCACTATCCGGGCGGGGCCTCTTATTCCAATTCCCTTCGGGAAATAACGTAGCCCAACAGGTTTTATCGACTCTTCCGGCATAGCCGTCTTCATTCCCCACCCAACGTATATCCGGTCCCGGATCATTAAAAATCACAGCACCGGGTTGGAGTTTTCTTACAATTTCGTAGATATT
Organism: Parabacteroides sp.; assembly: GCA_048468815.1. Classification (GTDB taxonomy): domain Bacteria; phylum Bacteroidota; class Bacteroidia; order Bacteroidales; family Tannerellaceae; genus Parabacteroides_B. The sequence goes on along the minus strand of DBGBSM010000479.1, from coordinate 742 downwards.
ATCCCAGTCATAATATTCGATGAAGCCGCCACGATATTCATTAGCACCTCCATAGTAGCCCGAACCGCCGGCACCCGGAGCTCCGTCGAACCAAAGCGTAAACAGTGCACCGTAATCGGTACACAATTCGGTAAGTTGTTTCTTATACATTTCCAGATACTCCGGCGTTCCGAAACTTGCCGCATTTCTATCCCACGGCGATAGATAAAGTCCGAGTTTCAGACCATGTTTCCGACATGCTTTCGCCCACTCGCCCACCCAGTCGCCCTTACCGTTTTTCCAGGGTGATTTGGAGATGTTATATTCTGTCGTTTTCGTAGGCCACATACAAAATCCGCCATGATGCTTGGCATTGATAAGGAACCCTTTCGAACCCGTTTTTTTTGCAAGCAACACTATTTTCTCTGCATCGAAATCTACAGGATTTACCAGTTCCGGCGATTCGTTGCCCCAGCCCCAGTGAATATCGAGTGCATTATTCTGATTGAATTCAATCATATTATACATCTCCATTTCATGCCAGGCTAACTGGCGTTCCGTGGGCAACGCACCATACGGTTGAGGCGGTGCTACTTCCGTTGAGAAACAAGAAGATAATACAGCCATACAAAACAGCATAAAAAATAGTCGACTCTCCATCGCTCTTTATTTTACGAGATTAATATTTATTGCAGTTATTCAATAGTCAGTGTATTTCAATTCATGCTTTCAATGCGGTTACAGCATACCACACAGCGTACCC
>DBGBSM010000478.1:0-4892 GCA_048468815.1 Parabacteroides sp. | reverse complement strand
GTATTTAGGTTTGATCTACCTGTTTATGGGAAGAAACCGGGATTCGGCGGTGGCTTTGGAGAAAGCGCTCGAACTGCTGCAACAGGCAGGCGGACAACCTGATTACGAAATACAGATTATTTCTTACCTGGTAATTCCTTATCTCCGACTCAACGAATTGGATAAAATGCAAGTTACACTCGATTATTTTACACAGCTGCTGCGAGATATGGAGGAACAGAGAGCGGTGAAATGGATGAGTTACCTCTTTAAAAAGAAATACTGTATTTTATATTCCAACTATGTCAATTTGTATGTAGCCCGGAGAAACCGGGAGCAGGCGGAAGCGGCGATGCGGAAAGCTGCAACCTGCTTTACCGGAAAAGATGCGCGCGATCCGTATATGATTTCGATTTATAACCTGGCGTTAGCCCGCTATTACTTTTTCGTTCGCGATTATCCGGAAGCACTCCGGCAAATCGACCTGGTATTGTCGGTCGATTATTCTATCGAGCCGCTCAAGTTGAAGGTCGATATTTTGAAGATGGCCGGGAAGAAAGATGCGGCGCTGGCGATGTATAACGACGCGCTGGCCTTTATAGAGCAATCGGGTATCACTGCCTTTACCCGCCAGTTGAACCAGCTTCGTACCCTGCACGACTTGAACGAAAAGAAAATGCAGGAAAAGAACCTGCAATACCAGCAAGAGCAACTGAGGCAAAAACAACGGCAACTTACCGTTTCCTTTATCTTTTGCGGAGTGCTGTTGGTGTTGTTCTACTTTTTATTCCGGTATGCCAATCATATCCGCAAACTGAAAAACGATTTGCAGAAGGAGCGGAAGGTGTTGCTCGAAACCACCGAAAACCTGCGTATCGCCAAGGAACAGGCCGAGGAATCCAACCGGCTGAAATCGGCGTTTGTGGCCAATATCAGCCATGAAATCCGTACGCCGCTGAACGCCATCGTCGGGTTTTCCGAACTTTTGGAAGATGCCGGCGAAGAGGAGCGGAACGAGTTTATCCGGATTATTCATAACAATACCGATTTGTTGCTCGAAATAGTGAACGACGTGCTCGATTTGTCGCGCCTCGATTCGGATGCTTTTAACCTACACCTGCGTGGTCACCGTATTTACGACTGTTGCACCAAAGTGCTCGAAAACGTGCAGGGACGTATCCATCCGGGGGTACAACTTAAACTGACATGCTCGGATAAAGAGTTCGAAATGATAACCGACGAGGTGCGCTTGCAGCAATTGTTGCTGAACCTGCTTACCAATGCTGCGAAATTCACCGAGCAAGGTGAAATCGTACTCGATTACCGGGTGGAGCGCGAGCACGGGCGTGTCGTTTTCTCTGTTACCGATACCGGCTGCGGCATTCCGCCGGAGAAGCAGGAAGGCATCTTCAACCGTTTCGAAAAGGTAAACGACTTTAAGCAGGGCGCCGGCCTGGGGTTGCCTATTTGCCGGATCATCGCCGACCGTTTCGGCGGCATGCTCACCGTCGATTCGTCGTATACGGCCGGAGCCCGGTTCGTATTCGTACATCCGCTTGCCGGCGAACTTTCCGGAAATGCTCCGGAATAATCCGGAGGTTTGCCGGTTGAAGCCGGCTTTCCGGAACTAGCGGTCGCATCTGTTTATTTCCGGTAAAAATCTTTATCTTTCAACCGGATTACCTTTCCGAAAGCACTGATTTTTCCCAAGTCGATTTTACGCGCATCGCCTACGAGGATATAGGTGGGCGGCGTATTCCGGATGTTTTCGTTGTAGAACCGTACCACATCGTCCATACCGATGGCCGGTAAATCGTCGGTCAGGCTCCGGTTCGGGTCGGCCGTATACCCCTCCTCCTGCAAAGCGGCGATTGTTTCGGACAATTCGCGGAATGGCGGATAGCGATTATGGATACGGTTCACGATAGCCTGCTTTACAGCCGGAAGCCGCTCGGGTTTCACCGGCATTTCGCGGAGCAGCGAAGCCATAACTTCCAGTGCATCGGTCGTTTTATCGGCCTGTGTGGAAAGCATCGCCTCGAAATACCCCGGTTCCTGCACCGCTCGCAACGGCGGTAATTTATACTTGGCCTGAACCCGATACGCCAACGAGCGGAATTCCCGGATTTCCTGGAACATCACCGACGACATGCCGCCCCCGAAGTAACCGGCGAATACCTGCGCCACGTTGCGCGTATAGCTTCCGGTTTGCGGCATTCCCGGAACGTACGCGTGGATAATGCTTTGCGTCACCTCGGGTAAGTGGTAGAAAAAAACAGCCGGTTCTGGGTTCCGGGAAACAGGGCGGTGCTGTCGTGTTGCCGGAAAAGCGGCCGGTTGCAACGGGAAAACACGCCCGATTTTGCCTGCCGCTTCCGTTGCCGTCAGCTTGCCGCAATAATGCAATTCGCAGGCGGAGCGACGCACTTCGCGGAAAGCGGCGATCCATTCCTCGCCTTTCCGTTTTTTTATTTCCGCCAGCGACGGTTTATTCAGGTAAAGCGAACGGTCGCCGTACTTCACTTTCTCGAGGATAGCCGCAGCCAGGTCGTCGCCCGATTTGAAAAACGCTTTCCGGGTTACTTTTTCCTCGTCTACCACCTGTTTCCGTTTTTTCTTTTCCGGCTTTACTTGTTCCGTAAACTCGCTTACCAGGGCGAGCGTCGCATCGAACTGCTCGTCGAAACCGCTTATCCTCAACCGGAAGTTGTGTTTGCCCGCTTCGAAATCGAGCGTGCTGCCGAGCGCCTGCAACCGGTTGCGGAACACGTCGTAGGGCAGCGAGCCGGTGCCTAAGTACGGCAAGTAAGCCGCCACCTGTTTCAATACCGGGTTCTCCACGATGCCGGCCTTGTAGGCGACGGTAAACGTAAATACGCCGTTCACCGGGTTACGCACGGCGTGCAACCGGGCGCCGGGCGCAAGCGTTACCGTATGTATATCGGTTGTAAAATCGAGGTAACGCGGCCGCATCTCCTTTACCGGAATCCGTTCCAGTTGCCGGGCGTAGGCCGAAACCGCCTCGGAGTTCTGCGCTGCTACGGGGCTGAAGGCCGGCTTAGGCAGGTTGTCTTTCGGGTACCGCCCCCATTTTTTGGTAACATACAGGTAATCGCGGCCGAAGTAGGTGCGGGCAACCCGCATCACGTCGTCGCGCGTGAGCCGGGCGATGCGTTCTTGTTCGTGCCGGTATTCTTTCCACGATTTTCCCTGACTGAAGAGCCGTATCATCACTTCCGAGCGCGATTGGATGTCTTCGAGCGACGTTTCGTACCGGCGTCGCTGCTCCAACTTCAGCGAGTTGAACAGTTCTTCGCCGAAATCGCCTGTCCGGATGCGGTTTATTTCGTTCCATACCAACTTTTCCGCCGCGGCGTACGACTGGAATATCAGCTTCGGAACAACCAGTATGCCCAGCATCCCGGCTTCGTTCAGGCTTTCGTTCATCGACATCACGCCGAGCACTTTCCCTTCTACCGACAATTTATCGAGGAACCCGGTGCCGTTCGCGTTGTTCAACATGTTTACCGCGATATTCAGGGCTGCCTGGTCCGGGTGGTTGGCCGGCACGCCCCGGAAAGCCAGTACCAATCCTTTTACTACCGGGATGGGCACCTTCACGCGGAATTTTTCTTTTCCCCGGAAGGGCGGAAGCGCAACCGTTTCCTGTACCGGGGCTTGCCCGCGCCGTATCCTCGAAAAAGCCTTCTCGAGGATGGGAACGGCTGTGTCCGGATTGAAATCGCCGCTCAGGATAACTCCGATATTGGAGGCGACATAATATTCCCTGAAGAATCGTTCCATTGCAGAGAGGCTGGGATTTTTCAGGTTTTCCGTACTTCCGATAATCGGACAGGCGTACGGGTGAGGGGCGAAATACCGTTCGGTAAGTTTCTCGAGCGCCTGGCCTCCGATAAAGTCGTTATACATGTTTTTCTCTTCGTAAACGGTTTCCAGTTCGTTTTGAAACAGGCGGAATACCGGGCGTATCAGCCGCTCGCTATTGATTTCGGCCCAATGGGCCAGGTATTGAGGCGAAAAAGTATTGAAATACACCGTATAATCGTGTGCGGTTCCGGCATTGAGCCGGGTACCGCCGTAGCGGGTTACGAGGCGTTCGAATTCGTTCGGGATGGCGTATGTGGCCGCGCGGCGGCTCAATTCGTCGATTTCGGTTAAAACGGTTTTCCGTCGCCCCGGCTCTGCGGAACAGACCAGTTCGTCGTATTTTCGCGCAATCGCGTCGAGCAGCGGTTTTTCCGCCTCGTAATCCACTGTGCCTATTTTATCGGTTCCTTTGAACATCAGGTGCTCGAAGTAGTGTGCGATTCCGGTGCCGGGACAATCCTTCGCTCCGGCTTTTACTACTACGGCGCCGATTACTTTCGATAGGGTATGGTCTTCGTCGAGCCATACCGTGAGTCCGTTAGGTAACTTGTATTCTTTCACGTTCGGATATTCAGGTATAACAGGTAAATGGCGGGGTGATACGGCCCCGGTCTTTCCACCGCCGGAAAACGGCCCTTCCCGCCGATTCTATCTTGTTTTCTTCCGGAAAACGGTAAAGTTACGGTTTTTGCCGGTAAAAACACAAAATATCCGACGGATTGAAGCCTGAAAACAGCTGTTTGCCCGTGCTGTAGTGCCGGTAGGCGACAGATGTACATAAAGGTGCGGCCCGGAAATGATTGCAGCGCCGGGCTACGTTGTGTTTTTATATGGAAAGTATGATGCGGAAAATATTTTGTTTATCTTTATCGCCTGCTATTCCCTTAACGACATCGGTATGAATGAAAATATTGACATAACGATATTTAATAACCTGTTCAGGAACTACAAAAACCGCTTTGTGCATTTTGCCCGGACGTACGTGGATGATGAAATGATGGCCGAGGATATTGCTGTAGAAAGCC
>DBGBSM010000477.1:0-2249 GCA_048468815.1 Parabacteroides sp. | reverse complement strand
TGCGTATGGCAAAGCGCCTCGAACTCCGCTTCTCCTATTATACCTTTTTTCTTATCCAGGAAAGAAGGCGATAATATCTCGGAATGGATATACCGGATGGTTTCCGACGGATTGAGCCACACCACTTCAGATAAACCGGGGTTTTCCGGATAGTACAGCACCATGCCGCGCAAGGCCAGCTGACGTAAATCCGATTTCAGGTAACTGTCCAGGTCGGCGTCGGTTTCATTAGGTAACTTTTCTCTTTTATATTGTTTTTTCAGTTTTTTTACCGGTAGTGCATCCGGGGAAGAAGAAGAGAGGATAAATTTCAGGAAGTCCTGATAATACACCGGCCGTTCTTCTTCCGTTTTTTTATTTTCTATTTCTTGCAACAACGTTTCCCGGAGGTATTCCAAACTGATCCGGAATAACTTTTTATCCAGACTTTTCCTTTCCAGCGAGATGTAAAATTCGTTCACAATCTCGAACGTATGGGTGTCGTCTTTGATGTACTTTCGTTTTTCGCCCGGCAGGTCGGCGTGCGTTTGTACCAGTAACAACGGTTCGGACGATTGAACCCCGTCTTGTTTTTTCCTTTTGAACGCATAATCCAGTTGGTACAACCAGTATTCTTTGGTGTAATCGCGCGTATAGATATGATTTTCCTGCCGGATTTGATTCCGGTCGTACTGGTTGCACCACATCAGTACGTTAACCGCGTCGAGTGAGAAAAAGGCCTGGTATAATCCGTGATAGTAGTCCTGTCCGCCGAAATCGTAAATAATCGCCTCGGGCAGATTGCCGGAGGAAAGAGGATACGGCCGGATGTCGAGGATGTGGGTACTGGTTGTGGTTTCCGGCGGTAACGTTTGCGTATGCAGGTAATGCAGGAACGAAGTTTTTCCGGAAGAATGATTGCCTAACAACATCACCTTTACGGGAAGAACCACTTTTACCAAGGTACTTTTTTGAGCGGAAAAATAATTCTTCAGGTCGGGCAAATGGTTGGCATATTCCAGTAACAACAAGGAAGGGATTTTTTTGAGAAAAGGATTGCCGTACACCTCTAACGTTTTCAAGCCGGGACGCTGCGTCAGCATTTCTATCTCAGCAACGGTAGATACCTGATTATGCGAGATATTGAGTGTTTCCAGAGTAGATAAATTATCCAGCTTTTGTATTTTATGGATTTTATTGTACGCAACGAGCAACGTATCCAACCGGGATAAATTTCCGATTCCTTGGAGAATGGAGATTTGATTGGCTGACAAATTCAGCTCTTTCAAGTTCGTAAGCCGGTTGAGCCGCTGAATAACCGAAATATTGTTTTCGCTAAGATATAACTGTTCCAATTTGGTTAAATTGCCGAGGCCGTTCAGAACTGAAATGCGGTTGTGCGATAAATCGAGCGTTTTTATTTTGCTCAAATTGTCTAATCCCCGGATAGTAGCGATTTCGTTGTACGATAAATTAAGTTCTATAAGCGCGGTCGTGGTTGTCAATCCTTCTATCGAACCGATTTCATTGTGCGATAAATTTAATGAAACGAGTTGGGTGGATTTATTCAACCCTTTTATAGCGGAAAGTTGGTTAAACGACAAGTCCAGCGTACGGAGCCGGGTTAATTTGCTTAACCTGCCGATGCTCGTAATTTTGTTATGAGATAAATCCAGGTGAACTAAGTGAATCAATTCGCTTACCAGCACAAATTCAGTGACACCTGCATTAGTGATTTTCAAATGAGTAACTACCGGGAAAATTTTACAGCAATAACAGTGATCCGGATAGAAATCGAATTCTTCGGGAGAAACCTCCTGTATTTCTATTTGGTAATACTCCTCTAATTGTTTTATTTTAATAGGTTTTTGCATACAGGGCCGTGTTTTATTTCCCCGTAAAGGTAAAAATAAAAATGAGAAGTTACTTTTTGTATAGCCGGATAAGCCCGTTTGAAAGAAGCATTTTTATCATAGACCAGTCACAATGCTTGCCGGGACGTTTTCATCTAAAAAACGCCCCGGCAACTATGCAAAATATCGTTTGCTTACAGCCGTATAACCGTAGTACCGCCTTTCTGCTTCCCATCCGGCAAATCGAGCGTGTACGCCCGGTTATTTACCTGAAAGGAAACGGCGGAAAGCTGTTGGGTAGGGTCGGATACGGCGATTTTCCACTTCCCGGCTTCCGGTTTTACGAGATACAATCCCGGCGTAAGCGCCGATAAACGGAGCGCATCCCCCAGTTTTACTTCCGCCCCGGCCGAGTAC
>DBGBSM010000476.1:0-2380 GCA_048468815.1 Parabacteroides sp. | reverse complement strand
GACGGGTATCGTGCTCGGGTTGGTTTTCCTGTTCGTTTTCCTGTTCCTGGCGGCTCAATACGAAAGCTGGATCGTGCCGGTGGCCGTGTTGCTTTCGTTGCCGGTGGCGGCGCTGGGGGCGTACCTGGGTATCTGGGCTACCGGATTGAATAACGACGTGTATTTCCAGATCGGGCTGGTTACGTTGATCGGCCTGGCTGCCAAGAATGCCATCCTCATCGTGGAGTTCGCCAAAGTGCAGGTGGATAAGGGGGTGGATGTGGTTACGGCGGCGTTACATGCCGCCCGCATGCGTTTCCGGCCTATCCTGATGACGTCGCTGGCGTTCGTGTTGGGTATGTTGCCGATGGTGCTCGCTTCGGGGCCCGGCTCGGCGAGCCGGCATTCTATCGGTACGGGGGTGTTTTTCGGCATGTTGGTGGCCATAACGGTGGGCATCGTGCTGGTGCCGTTCTTCTTCGTGCTGATTTATAAGCTGAAAGCGCGCTGGCGGATGGAACGGCTGTTGCGGAGGAAAACGGTGGCGAATGTAATCAAAAGAGTAAAACGATGAAACGATATAGCGGTTTTTTAATTTGTATGGCGGCGTCGGCGTGCGGTCTGTTTTCGTGTAAGCTCGGGAAGGAATACGCGCGTCCGGGTATGCCGCTGCCTGCGCAACTGGAGGCAGAGGCGCCGGCCGATACGGTGTCGGTGGAAAGCGTGGCCTGGGAGAGTTTGTATACCGATACGGTGTTGCAGCGGTTGATACGGCAGGCGCTCGATAACAATAAGGATATCCGGATTGCCGTGGCCCGGATCAAGGAAATGGCTGCGGCCAAGCGAATCCGTTTCGCCGATCTGTTCCCCGCGGCGGGCTTGGATTTGAATGCGCAGAAGGAACGACTCGATTACGGTGGCGACGACCCGGCTCCCGACCCGGAGTTCGATGCCAAAATCGCTTTCTCGTGGGAGGTGGATTTATGGGGTAACCTGCGCTGGGCGAACGAGGCGGCGGTGGCTGCCTACGTGCAAACGGTGGAGGCGCGCCGGAGCGTGCAGTTAACGATTGTAGCGGAGGTGGCGCAGGCGTACTTCGAACTGAATGCGCTCGACCGGGAGCTGGCTATCGTAAAGCAAACGGTAAAGGCGCGGCGCGAAGGGGTGCGGTTCGCCCGGCTTCGTTTCGAGGGGGGATTGACGTCGGAAACGGCTTACCGGCAGAGCCAGGTGGAGCTGGCGCGTACGGAAACGTTGGTGCCGTCGCTGGAACGCCGCATCGAGCTGAAGGAAGGGGATTTGTCGTTGTTGCTGGGCGAGTTTCCTTCGTATATTCCCCGCGGGAAGAGTTTGCGTGAGCAACAGCTGCCGGGGAGTTTGCCGGTGGGGCTTCCTTCGGCTTTGCTGGAGCGGCGTCCGGATTTGCGGCAGGCGGAGCAGACGCTCCGGGAGGCGAATGCCGAAGTGGGAGTGGCGTATACGGCCCGGTTTCCGAGGTTGCGGCTTACGGGGAATTTCGGTTTCGAAAGCGACGAACTGGGTACGTTGCTGAAGAGCCCGGCGGGTTTTATCGCGGGCGATTTGCTGACGCCTCTTTTTACGATGGGGAAGAACCGGGCGAAGCTGAAGGCGGCCGAGGCGCGTTACGAGCAGGAGGCGTACAGGTACGAGAAGTCGGTGCTGGTGGCTTTCAAGGAGGTGAACAATGCGTTGGTTACTTTCCGGAAGGCGAAGGAGGTGCGGGCGTCGCGGGCGCGGCTGGAGGAGGCGGCGCGTACGTATCTCGACCTGGCGCGGTTGCAGTATATCAACGGGATTACGAGCTACATCGATGTGTTGGATGCGCAACGGGGCTTGTTAGATGCGGAAATCGGGTTGAATAATGCGATTCTCGACGAGCTGCTTTCTACGGTGATGTTGTATAAGGCGCTGGGGGGCGGGGTGCCTGCGGCGTGAAAAGGCGGGGTGCCAAAAGGGGCATCGGACTTTGCTGTCGTTCCGGTTGTTAGGGGCGGCTGGTTACGTTTCGTATTGCGCAGGCTTTTTCCGGGGGAGCCTCAAGGGGAAAATTTCGTTTTTCGTGTCTGTTCCGGCAGCTTGTCCAAAGCTGTACTCTGAGCCTTCCAGGGCATCTTTTCTCATGTTTCCCTATGTGGGATAATAGAACTACCGGAAATGCCCTGCCATGCGGCAAGGGGTTTCCGGTAGTTTTGTATTCTTAGTTCAATTTTTCGATTTCCTCCGGGGTGAGTCCGGATGTTTTTGCGATGATAGCCGTATCTACTCCGCATCGTTTCAGGGCGGCGGCAATTTCGAGTTTCCCTTCCTGCTTTCCTTCCTTGAACCCTTCCTCTTTCCCGTCCAGCTTACTTTTCTCCATCGCACTGGTCATCACGCGATA
>DBGBSM010000475.1:0-6492 GCA_048468815.1 Parabacteroides sp. | reverse complement strand
ATACCGAAGGAACCAAGATTACCGACGACTATGCGTTTGCCGGCGAATTTGAAAACGGTCTTTGTGTAGTCGGGAAAGGCGGCTTGTTCGGAGCAATCGACCCTACCGGTAAAAATGTGATTCCGCTCGAGTTCGAAGATTTGGGTACGGCTTTTTCCGAAGGGGTGCTGGCTGCCCGTAAAAACGGCAAATGGGGATTTATCGACCCGGCAGGGGCCGAGGCGGTTCCGTTTATGTACGATAAGGTAACCCGGTTCTGTTTCGGCTGGGCGGTTGTCCAGCTCGACGGGCTATGGGGCATGATCGATCATGCCAACACGGTAACGGTGCCGGTTAAGTTCGAAGATGTGCAGCTGCTTACCGAAAAAGAGCCCCGGTATCTTTGGGTAAAGCAGAACGGCTTGTGGCATTGTTACGACCGGCCGGCCGACTGCCTGGCTTTCGAACGGGGATATATCGCGGTAACGGCTTTTACCGGCGGGGTAGCCTATGTGCAAGACGGTACCGGCTACGGCATGGTAACCCAGGCGGGTGCCGAGGTAATACCGTGCCGCCTGGCTTCTATGGGCGAAGCGGAGGCTGCTTACGCCTATATGCAGAAAGAGCGAAAAGACGGGCTTACCGCTACCGATTTGCTGCGCCTGGAGCTTTATAAAAACGACGACAGGAACAAATACCGGCTTACCGATGTGATTCCGGAAGAAAATTGGGATTATTAATCGATAGAATCTGATAAAATGAAAAAAGTACCTTATATAATAGGATTGCTTTTGGTTATGTCGTTCCGTTCCGGTGCGCAGGAAGCCCAAACGATGGATTACCGCCGGAGCTCCATTTACAGCATCCTGTTAAATCACACCAACCAGCAATTCAGCAAGGAAATCGGCGAGGTGTTTTTAAAAATGCCGGTGCCCGATAAATATAACGATCACGATTTGAGCGTAAAAGTGATTTCCACGCCGCAGAAACAGGCCGGCGAGGGCGATATAACCGTTTTTATCGACCGGAACGGGATAGCGAGCCGCCTGGTAGCCCGCTGGTTCGACCGCGATTACCAAACCGGCGTATGCACCACCCGCCTGATTAAGGAACGGGGCTTGTACGATGCTTCGGAGTTCGATAAGGAACTGGCCAATCGTTCGGTACGCGGAAAAGCGATGCTGGAAGACGCGGGCGAGGAGCTGATCGGGAATACGTTCGTGCTGGTAAACGACATCAAATACGTCGACAAAGCCAAGCGGAGCCAGAACGTAGGCGCCGGGTTGCGCATCTTAGGCGCCGTGGCGGCCGCTTATACCAACCAGTCGGCTTTCAACGATTTGGGTAATTCCATCGGCGACATTGCCGAAACGCTGAAAGGGTTCCGGGTAATTATCGACACGCATCTTTACCGCCTGGTGTGGGACGAGGAAACGGCGATGACTTTTTATACGGAGTACTACAGCGAGCGACCCGACGCCGGTAAAAAAGAGGCGTTCGAAAACAACCGGAACAAGTTCAGGCTACAGTACGTAGGAAGCCAACGGAGCAAAGGAAGCAACACATCGTTCCTGGGCGTCAATCTGGATGAGCCCGAGCAAATGATCCGGAAGGCTTGCCAGCGGGCGTTGGACGAAAACGTTGCGGCGCTTCAACGGAACTACGAGGAGTTCAAGGTAAAAACCCCGTTGGTAAACACCGAGCCCATCCGGGCCGAAATAGGACTGAAGGAGGGTATTACGCCCGAATCCAAATTCGAAGTGCTCGAAGCGGTACAGGATACAGACCAACGCATCGTTTACAAGCGGGTAGGGGTAATCAAGCCGCTCGAAAACCAGATATGGGATAACCGGTATATGGCCGAGGAAGAAGGGGCGTACGGCGCCGATTTCGGACATACTACCTTTAAAAAGGTAAGCGGCGGCGATTTTTATGCCGGCATGCTTATCCGGGAGATTAAGTAAAAATCGAATTAAATACAGGAAGATATGAAAAAATGGGGAATGATTTGCATCGTGCTTTTGATGTTTTCCGGCGTAACGCAAGCGCAGGGCTGGAGTTTCGACGGCGGTTCCGATTACAGGAGAAACGTGTTCGGCGTGGATTTCGGCGTAGGAGCCCTGACACAGACCGAGGGCGCGCAGGTGAGCCTCGGCCTGCGGTATTTGCATAATTTCTGCGAATACGTGGGCTGGGATGTAATCGGCGTACAGGGAATGGGCAATACCAAGGAGTTCGATTCTTCTTTTATGTTGCAGGGAATGACGGGTATCCGCGGTACGACGCCGGCTTTTTACAACGACCTGTCGATGTATGCTAATTTCCGTGCCGGTTACGGGTATTGCATCGACGCCGAGGCCGGCGGTTTCTGTTACGAACTGGGGGTGGGTATTAATCTCACGGAGAATATTTATGTGGGGTACGGTTACGACTTCCAGAGCCTGGACGACTCGGGCTATAGTTTGCACCTGAATTATCATGCTTTCCGTTTCGGATTTAATTTTTAACGGACGGTTGTGGTAAGGACGTCGATGCGGCAGTATATTCGTCCGTATCCGGAACCCGGTTTTAACGGGGCGTTCCGGTAAGACATATACGGAGCCATAGAAATAAGGAGAAGAATTTGTAAGAAGAATGATTCTCCGCTTTTCTACGGCTCCGTATTTTTTGTTATATAAAGAAATCGAAGATAGAGAAAGTATGAAAACGGATATGTTGAAAGGGCACTTGGCCATGCTGGGAGCCAATGTCTTGTGGGGGTTGGCTTCGCCGATAGGGAAATCGGTGTTGCAACAGGGCGAAGTAGGCTCGCTGGCGCTGGCTACTTTCCGGATGCTGGGCGCCGCGGTCGTGTTTTGGATAGCCTCGTTGTTTACTAAGAAGGAGCACGTGGCCCACAAGGATTTGCTGATGTTGTTCTTCGCTTCTTTGCTGGGAATCGTTTTCAACCAGGGTGCTTTTACGGTAGGGTTGGGGCTTACCTCGCCGGTCAATGCGTCGATTATTACCACTACCACCCCCATCGTTACCATGATTATCGCTGCTATTTACCTGCATGAGCCGGTAACCGGTAAAAAGGTATTAGGTATCTTTCTGGGAGCTCTGGGTGCGATGTTGTTGATTTTGAGTAGTAAACACGGAGGAGGCCGCAGTTCGAACATCTGGGGCGATTTGTTGTGTTTGCTGGCCCAGGTTAGTTTTTCTTGCTATTTCGTGTTTTTTAAGGGGCTGATTTCCCGGTATTCGCCGGTAACCTTGATGAAGTGGATGTTTACCTATGCCTCGATTTGCACCATTCCGTTTACCTACGGACAGATTTCGGTAATCGATTTTCCGGTTTTGCCGGCGGCCGTGTATGCGGGAATTGCCTATATGGTGCTGGGCGGCACGTTCTTTTCGTATTTGCTGGTACCGGTGGGGCAACGCATCCTGCGGCCTACCGTGGCATGTATGTACAACTACATACAACCCATCGTTGCGTCGGTAGTAGCGGTAATTTGGGGAATGGATACGTTCGGGATAACGAAAGGCATGGCCGTAGTGTTGGTTTTTGCGGGGGTGTATATGGTAACCCGCAGTAAATCGCGGGCGCAACTGGAAGCCTACAACCGGTTGAACGGTACGAACCCGGATGCAAAAACATCGCAGCCCGGAAACAACCGCCGGTAGGCGTCGTCGGCAAACGCCCCGCGGCGAGCGAAGAAATATCCTGAAAAAAGAAAGGCTTTTCGTAAAGAAAAGCCCTGTGTTTCTTTCCGCGGAAAGATACCGGTTAACTAACCGGTTTAGCCAACGCCGCCGGCGTTACCGCCACTTTCCCGTTTTTAGTTTGTGAAAAAACAAGCTGTTGTTTCTTCAAGGTTCGCTGGTCGAAATCGATCAGAATGTTCGGATCGAAATGCTCCCCGTTGATTCGTGTTTCGAAATGCAGGTGAGCCGTCGTAGCCCGGCCTGTTCTTCCCGTAAGCGCAATCGGCGTTCCTGCCGTTACCCGGTCGCCCGATTTTACCAGGTTTTTCGAATTGTGGCTGTACACCGTTTCCAACCCGTTGTAATGGCGTATCACCACTACGTTGCCGTAACTCGAGTAAGGCTTCGACATCCGTACGATGCCGTCGAAAGCCGCTACGATGGTATCGTTGGCGCGCGTTTTGATATCGATGCCCGTATGGTTTCTCCTTTTAGTTCCGTAAGGCGAAATCACGTTTCCTTCCGGTAACGGAAAAGCGAATCCGTTTTCGCCCACCAGGTCCAGGTTCAGCATCCACGGCGAACCGGCGGTTACCTGGTACGTATCGCATGCCCGTACATGGTTCCTTTCTTTATAACTGAAATTCTCCGAAAACTCCACGGTCGGAAACTTATATTCTTCCAGTTCCGGTACCGGAATGGAAAAAGCGAATTCTTTTTCCGGAGCGGGAACGGACAGTTCCGGAACCGCATAACCCGTCGAGCGAGCTGTCCGGTGTATTGTTTGAGGTGCACAGGCGGAAATTCCGAAAACCACGGTAGCCAACATAAATAAGCGTGTTATCGTGTTTGTCATCTCATACTGTTTTATAATCCGGGCGCAAATATAGGCATTTTTTTGTACATTTCCGGTCGGTTTTTTCTTAATTCTTGTTAGGGTGCATCCTATATCAAGATAGAATACTTTTTTGCCGGAAAGAAATAAGAATGTATGTGGTAAAAACAGTTACTTTGCGTATAGGAGTAAACATTAAATAGACAGATGCCATGAAAAAGTTTATGGATTCCGATTTCCTGCTGTTCACCGATACGGCGAAGGAATTGTACCACAACCATGCGGCCCGGATGCCGATAATCGATTACCATTGCCACTTAGACCCTTCGATGGTAGCCGGCAATTACCGGTTTGCCGACCTGACCGAAATATGGCTCGGCGGCGACCATTATAAATGGCGTGCCATGCGTGCTAACGGGGTGCCCGAAGCATACATCACCGGCGATAAGCCGTCGTACGAAAAGTTTATGAAATGGGCCGAAACGATGCCCTATGCCATGCGCAACCCGTTGTATCATTGGACGCACCTGGAGCTGAGCCGGGTGTTCGGGGTGAACCAGGTGCTCAATCCGGATACGGCGCGCGAAATTTACGACGAATGTACGGCCAAGTTGCAAACCGACGAGTTCCGGGCGCAAGGAATCATGCAAAAGATGAACGTCGAAACGGTTTGCACTACCGACGACCCGGTGGATTCGCTGGAATACCACAAGGCGGTAGCCGCCCATCCTTTCGGAACGCAGATGCTACCGGCATGGCGCCCCGACAAGGCGATGGCTATCGAGAACCCGGCGGCTTATAACGCCTACCTGGCCAAGCTCGAACAAGCCGCCGATACTTCCATCGGCACGTTCGACGATTTGCTGAAAGCGCTCCAGGTACGGCACGATTATTTCGCTTCCGTAGGGTGCCGCATTTCCGACCACGGCATGGCTACGTTCTATGCGGCGCCTTATACGCAGAACGAAGTGCGGGCCATTTTCCGGAAAGTGCGCGAAGGGAAAACGGTTACCGAAGACGAACTCGACAAGTTCCGCTCGGCTATGTTGTACGAGTTTGCCGGAATGAATTACCGGAAAAACTGGGTGCAGCAATTCCATATCGGAGTAGTGCGGAACAATAATGCCCGGATGTTTAAGGCAATCGGGCCGGATACCGGTTTCGACTCGATCGGCGATTTCGAAGTAGCCGCTCCTTTCAACCGGTTCTTCTCACGTTTGGACGAAGAAGGGCAGTTGGCGAAAAGCATCGTGTACAACCTGAATCCCCGCGATAACGAACTGATGGTTACCAATGCCTATAATTTCAACGACGGGTCGGTGCCCGGTAAGATGCAGTACGGTGCGGCCTGGTGGTTCCTCGACCAGAAAAACGGCATGGAAAACCAGTTGAACGCCCTGTCGGCGCTCGGGTTGCTGAGCCGTTTCGTGGGGATGCTTACCGATTCGCGGAGTTTCCTTTCGTATCCGCGGCACGAATATTTCCGCCGAATTTTGTGCAATATGCTGGGGCGTGAAGTAGAAAACGGCGAACTGCCGGCTTCCGAGTTGCCTTTTATCGGCCGGATGGTAGAGGATATTTGCTACAATAATGCGAAGAACTATTTCCGGTTTTAAAAACGGGTAACCGGGCGCCGCATTGCTCCGATGTACCGGCAGATTTCGAAACCGTTCCTTTATGGGAAACGTATCGGTAGACAGGATGAAGCATCTGCCTCAAAATAGATTTTGAAAGTTGGAAACCGGATCGACGGAAGCCTCTTCCGGATAAATTCCCTTGTTTTTAGCGCTGCATAGTTATCGAGCAGGGCTAAAGCAAGGGAATTCGTCTGTTCCGGCCGACGCATTCTGTTTATTTCGATGCAACCTCTTCATTTTTTTAGACGACAGGCCGGAGCTGCCGGCAAAACACTTTTCGAGAAGGACTTTCCCTGCCACTTTTTTTTACTTTCTACATGAAGAAAACAGCTTTTCCTGCTGTAAAAAATA
>DBGBSM010000474.1:0-8927 GCA_048468815.1 Parabacteroides sp. | reverse complement strand
ACGGTTCGCCCCGATGATTATTCGCGGATAAATTCGGCGATACGCATGAAATTGCGCTCTAACCGATACATATTCTGAGCCATAAACGAGAAAAAAGCGCCCCAATCCCGGCGGCGGTGAAAATCGATTCCTTCGCAAGCCGTATAAATGCGGCACACTGGCTGCCCCGATTCCCGGACATAACAAATATCCCACACCAGGCCGGAAGGAAAATTCTTTTCCAGCATTTCCTTGTACCAGGTAAGTTTTTCGAATACGGCAAGACGCTCTTCCTCGTTCCGGTGGTTTACTTCCAGTATCACGTACGCACCCTGCCGGGTAGCATCGAATTTCAGCTCCACGCCTTTGACTTTCGTATTGTAAAGCAGCCACATTTTTTTACGGCCCGTCAGGTAAGGTTGTACGTCGCAATAGGCGGCAAAGCTTTCCCAGAACTCCCGTTTCAGGCTTTTCAGTTCGTCTTTACTGTACATGGTACTGCTCGAACAACGCGTTTACCGCATCGGTATACTGGTCGATGCGCGAACTCTTTTTTATCTTTTTATGTTGTTTCCGGTCGGCATCGGGAAGTAAATATTCCCAAATCGTTTTCAGCTTACCCAGCAATTGGGCATCTCCCTGCAAGCGAGCCTGGTAAAGCTGGAAAAGTTCCGAATGGAACAGCCGGAGCTTTTCCAGCTTTTCCCGTTCGCCTAACGCTGCGCCGCTCTTATATTCGAGCGCCAGCGCCGGATTCGCCAGCAATCCCCGCCCGATTACCACGCCCCGCAATTTCGGGAAACGCGCGGTCAGGGCCGTTATCTCGTCGATGGTGCGAAGGTCGCCGTTGTAATAAAGCGGATGCGTACACTGCGCGTAAAACTTTTCGAAAGCATCCAGGTCGGGAACGCCTTTATATTGTTGCGTTCCCACCCGGGCGTGCACCGTAACGCCGGTAAAATCCGTTTCGTTAATTAACGGAAGTAAGTTTTGCGCTTCCTCCGGATTTTCCCATCCCAGGCGCATTTTCAGTGAAAACGTCATACCGGGGAATTTTTTCAACGCGCGGAACAAGGCGGCCGCTTCGTCGGGATAAGGCAACAAGCCCGCTCCTTTATGCTTGCGGGCAATCGGAATGAACGGGCATCCCATATTGATATCCGCATGCGTATACCCTTTCGATGCAAAAAGCGCCGCTATTTTTTCCAGCTCCTCCGCATGGCCGGCAAGCAGTTGCGGGATAACGGGCGCTTGGTTGGCCCCGGGGTCGATGTCGTGTAAATCCTTATTCCGGAACTTTCCGCTTTCCAACCGGACAAAAGGAGTGTAATACCCTTCCGTTCCTCCGAAAATACGGGCGTGCACGTTCCGGTATATGGCATCCGTATATCCCTGTAACGGAGCGAAGTAAATACGGTACGAATCAGAAGGGCAAGTCATCGACCGAAGATGAAGACGACAAATCGGCAGCCGGTGCGGGCGGCATCATTTCCGGCGCAGCGCCGAACGGCATGGGAGCTTCGTCGAAAGGAGGTGCCGCATTGACACGGTCTACTTTCCACGCCTGGATATTGGTGTACCAACGCTCGTTGTATTCGCGGCTTTCGATGGTAATCGACACAATCAGGTCTTCGCCCATCTGGATATTGAATAGATCTATTTTATCGCCCCATACGGTAAAACATACTTTTTTAGGATATTGGTCGTTCGTTTCCAATACGAAATCTTGTTTTTTCCAATCCGATCCGTTCCGCCCCTGTCCGGACTGAACCGGCAGGATATGGATAATTTTTCCAGTTATTTCCATTGTTATTGATTAAGTTCGATGCAAAGGTATAAAATAAAGCAGAATTATTCGGCGAAAAATTCTTCAAAGATACCGAGCAACCGCTTCTTGGCCTCGTCGAAATCCTGGGGGACGCCTAACTCCTTCGCCAGCGAAGTGACGCCTTTATCCACGAAGCCGCACGGGTTGATAAGTGAAAAATAATCCAGGTCGGTATTGATATTCAACGCGAATCCGTGCATGGTAATGAAACGGCTGCTTTTTACTCCGATAGCACATACCTTCCGGGCTTTGCGGGGATGCTGCGCATCGACCCACACCCCGGTAGCTCCCGCCATCCGTTCGCCCCGTACGCCGTAAAGCGACAGGAAACGAATCACCGCTTCTTCCAAACGGCCGATATATTGTTTCAGGCCGAGACCGAAAAAATCGAGGTCGAATACCGGATAACCGGTAATTTGTCCGGGCCCGTGATAAGTAATATCGCCTCCCCGCTCCACCCGATACAGCCCGATATGCCGCTGCTCCAGCAATCGGCCGGTTACCAGCAAATTATCCGCGTTGCCGTGTTTGCCGATTGTAAGCACAGGCAAGTGCTCGCAGAAATACAGCCGGTTACATCCGGTCGTACCTTTTTGCTTGCATTCTATCAGCGCATCGAACGCAGCAGTTTGAATAGCCAGGGCCTCCTCGTATGCTATAAGGCCCAGGTCGTTGAAACGGAAGCTTTCCATTTTGTCGTTTTTTTCTTTTTTCTATCGTATTTTTTTTCCCTTTCCGGCTCGTAACCCATCTCTATCTTCAGTAGCTTACTCATCAACGAAAGGATTTTAGCCTGCCGTTTAAGCAGATAAGCCGAGGGATTTCCCGAGTCGAACCGAACCGGATTGGGGAGGCTCGCCGCAATCAGGGCGCTTTCCGACGGCGAGAGCTGGTAGGCATCTTTATGGAAATGGGCTTCGGCCACCGCCTGCGCGCCGTAAATTCCTTTTCCCATTTCGATGGAGTTGAGATACACTTCCATAATCCGCTTCTTCCCCCAGATAAGTTCTATCAGGAGCGTAAAATAAGCCTCCAGCCCTTTCCGTACGAAAGAGCGTCCCGGCCACAGAAACACATTTTTTGCCGTTTGCTGCGAAATGGTACTGGCGCCTCTTAACTTTTTCCCTTTCCGGGCTTCTTCGCGCGCTTTCTGTATCTGGGTAAGGTCGAATCCGTTGTGTTCCAGAAACAAGTTATCTTCTGACGCTACCACCGCTTGCACCAACGATTGCGAAATACGCCCGAGGGGAACCCAGGTGTGGTGCAGTTGCATCTTTTCGCCGTTCTTTGCCTGGTCGGCGAGCCGGATAAACATCAACGGAGTGTAATAAACCGGTACGAACTTGTACAGTACCACCATCGCGATACTCGAAATGAAAAAGAAAAGTACGATATTCCTTATCCAAACGAGTATATGTTTGACTGCTTTCATATTTTCTTTCCTTCAGCCTGTAAACTTACTGAAATAATTACAACCGCGAAACGACTCCGATTGTTAGGAGGCCGTTATAAAAAAGAACGAAAGGATTAGTTGGAAAACGGCCGTCTTTTTTTTCGATTTCTCCCGCGGAAAACTGTATTTGCAGTCTGCGAATTTATATTCGCAGCTTGCGAATATATATTCATAGGTTGCGAATATAAATTCGCAGGCTCCGAATACACATCGTATGCGGAAGAAACCGGTTTTTATACGCCATGCAGAACCGTTTTCCTGCAAAGCATACCGGCAAGCGGATTTCGGGGTCTTTTAAACGCCGCGGCCTCCGGACTCAGGTAACGGTCTGTGCATTACCCGCGCTTCAGCTCCTTTTCCAACCGTTCTTTCCAGGTTTCGTATGCGCCCAGGCATTGGTTGGCTTTCAGCCCGTCGGGTTCTATTACATTTATCTTTTTCAGCGATGAGAACGCTTCTTTCGAATCGGTGTAAATGCCGGCGCCGATACCGGCGCCGATAGCCGCGCCCACCGACCCGGACGTATTGTACAACTCGATTACCGTACCGGTTACACCGGCCAGCGTTTCACGGAAAATGGGGCTCAGGAACAGATTGGCGTTTCCGGCCCGGATTACGTCGATGTCGATACCCAACTGGTTCATAATATCCATACCGTACTTAAAAGAAAAAACGATTCCTTCCTGTGCGGCCCGTGCCAGGTGGGCTTGCGTATGGATATTGAAATTCAATCCGTGGATGGAGCAATCGATGCGGCGGTTTTCCAACATGCGCTCGGCTCCGTTTCCGAAGGGCAGAACCGATAATCCGTCGCAACCGACAGGGGCCGTCTCGGCCAGGTCGTTCAATTGGTGGTAGGTGATGCCTTCGGCCGTAATGTTCCTTTTTACCCACGAGTTGAGGATGCCCACCCCGTTGATACAAAGCAACACGCCCAACCGGGGATTCTCGGCCGTATGGTTTACATGGGCGAAGGTGTTTACCCGCGACAACGTATCGTAAGCCACGTGGCTGTTCACCCCGTATACCACTCCCGACGTACCGCCGGTAGCAGCCAGTTCGCCGGGATTCAGCACGTTGAGCGACAAAGCGTTATTCGGCTGGTCGCCGGCCCGGTACGTTACGGGCGTTCCTTTTTTCAATCCCAATTCCTGGGCTGCTGCCTGAACGAGCTCGCCCTGGATACCGAAAGTGGGCTTGATAGCCGGAATCAGTTCTTTCCCGAATCCGAAAAATTTCATAATATCTTCGGATAGGCAGTTGTTTTTAAAATCCCAGAAAATGCCTTCCGACAAACCGGATACGGTGGTTCCTATCTCGCCCGTCATACGCATCGCGGCATAGTCGCCGGGCAGCATGATTTTATGGATATTCTCGAAAAGCGCCGGCTCGTACTCTTTTATCCAGGCCAGCTTGGCTGCCGTAAAGTTCCCGGGAGAGTTTAACAGCGTACTCAGGCAATGGGTTTCGCCGATACTCCTGAAAGCCCGCTCGCCGTAAGGAACCGCGCGGCTGTCGCACCAGAGAATGGAAGGGCGCAACACGGCTTTGTTTTTATCTACCACCACTAATCCGTGCATCTGGTACGAGATGCCGATCGCTTTCACATCCTGTCCGTTTATGTTTCCGTCGGCGAGTGCGCCTTTTACGGCATGTACGATGTAATTCCACCATTGTTCCGGGTCTTGTTCGGCCCATCCCGGACGCAACGCTTTGATAGCGGCTTCTTCTTTCGGATAAAAATCCGAGGCCACGGCTTGCCCGCTCTGCGCATCCACAATCGAGGCTTTCACCGACGAGCTTCCTATTTCACAACCTAATAGATACATATATTAATTTTCGAGGCATCCTTTCCGTGCCTGTTTAATTAGTTTTTACTCAACCTGAACCGGTACCGGTTATATTCCGGTTTATCGAACCGGTAATACCGGGCCGCCCGGTGCGCAACGCCTTCTTCCCATTCGTCGAGCGGCTCGATGTAAGGCAAGGCGTTTATTTTCTTCTGGAAGTTACGTACGTCCAGCTCTTTGTCATAAAAAATCTCGCATAACCGGCGAAACTGGCAAACGGTAAATTTTAACGGCAGATATTCGATAATCCGTAACGGGTCGTTTTCCATTTGTTTCCGGAATGTCTTCAACGCTTTTCCAATCATCGCCTCATGGCCGGCGAGCAAACGGCCGGGCATCTCGGCCACCGGATACCATTTCATCGATTTGCACCGTACGGTAGCTCCCGTGCGGGCCGGCAGTTTAAGCACTCCTGTGTAAACGATGGAAACGAGGCGCCGTACGGGATGATTGGCACCGGCCTCGAACCGTTGCGGATAGAACGGTTCATCCGAACGGTACGTAACACCGGACGTATAAAGCTGTTCGAGCGATACCGGACGGTTACGCAGCGCGTTATCGGCGATACACCGGGCTGCATCGCCCGGATTTTCGGTTGCATTCAGCAACCGGCCCGGCAATTTATAAACGGCATGCCCGTCGGGTAAACACGGAACTTTTTCAAGCAATACATACATTCGATTTTCATTAAATCCCAGTAATACACAATCGATGGAAATATGAAAACGCAAATTTTCCGCACAATCTTCTTGCGACTCCATGAAAATCCGGATTAAAATATTCGTACAAATGTACATATTTTTTACAGATAGTGGGGTACTCCGCGCTTTTATTCTCCTGTTCCGCACGGCAAAAACAAAACGATTCCTCCCGTTGTTTATTGCAAAGCGCAGTATACGCCAGGACATGCCAAAATGGTTTAACAGAGATGAAGACAAATAAGATTCGTTTTTTCTACCGGATGAATTTGCCTGCCATACAAGGAGCTGCACTTCTTTTTGCAGATACGATGATTGTGCTGGCGTCTTTGTCGTCTCTTTTCGTACTGATTTACCAGTTCGGTTTCGAGAATACGATTTGGATGTCTATCCAGTTAGACCGGATGCTGCTTTATATCTTACTGGCCTTTTTTATCGGAAATACCATCCGGTATATCGTTAAATTCAAGGATATTTTGCAGGAAAAGCTGCTTTTCCTGGATGCCGGATTATATTTTTTGCTTTTCATCGTACTGATGGTGAGGCTCTTCAACGGATTTATCGCCCTGCACCACTGGGCGTTTCTTTCGTATCTTTCCTATCCTGTGTACAGTTACGCAATCATCGGCGTGGAAAGCGTAATCCACTTGTCGCGCCTCGCATTCGCCGTGATGCAAAGCCGTATCAAGCCGTCGTTGTTATTCTCGTTCAGCTTTTTATTCGTTATCTGGATAGGTACCGGCTTGTTTATGCTCCCGAATGCCACGGAGGAAGGCATCGATTTTATCGACGCCCTGTTTATGGCGGCCACTTCGGTATGCGTTACCGGGCTTACCACGATAGACCCGGCCACCACTTTCACGCATACCGGATTCGTAATCATGTTGGTACTGATACAAATCGGAGGCATCGGCGTGATGACTTTCACCAGTTTTTTCGCTCTTTCGTTTATGGGAAAATCGTCGTTTACCAGCGAGATGATGCTGAAGGATGTGTTGAACGAAAACCAGTTGGGCGGCCTGTTCCGGGTGATATTGAAAATCATCGGAGTGACTTTTATTATCGAAGCCATCGGCGTGTACCTGGTATACATGCAGATACGGCACACCCTGCCGGGTACGCTTTACGACAAGCTTTTCTTTTCCGTTTTCCATTCGGTTTCGTCGTTTTGCAACGCCGGCCTGTCTACGCTGAGCAATAACCTGGCCGATCCGTTGGTGGTGCATAATTACAGTTTCCAGTTCTGGATAGCCCTCCTGATTGTTATCGGAGGGCTTGGATTCCCTATCGTGTTCAATTACATCAAGCTGATGCAACATTTTATCGTAAACGGATTCCGGATGGTCATCGGGAAGCAGCAACATTACATCCACCGGCCGCATATAATTAATGTATATACTTACATCGTGATGACGAGTACCGTAATTTTACTGGTTACCGGAACGATTATTTACTTTTTCGCAGAAAAAGGCAATACGTTGTCGGGCCAACCGTTCATAGGGCAGCTTACCGGTTCGTTTTTCAGTGCCGTTACTCCGCGTACGGCCGGGTTCTCGATCGTGAATATGAGCAAGCTGTCGTCTACGGCGATGCTGCTCCTTATTTTCCTGATGGCTATCGGGGC
Source organism: Parabacteroides sp. (assembly GCA_048468815.1). Taxonomy (GTDB): domain Bacteria; phylum Bacteroidota; class Bacteroidia; order Bacteroidales; family Tannerellaceae; genus Parabacteroides_B. Next base: position 1,495 of record DBGBSM010000474.1, on the reverse strand, counting down.
TTCGCCCATGTCGACCGGCGGCGGGTTGAAAACCACGACGGTGTTCGTAGCCGTTATCACCATGGTAAACGTGTTGCGCAACAAAACCCCGCTCGAAGTTTTCAGGCGTGAAATCATGCCTCAGAATATCCGGCGGGCATTGGCTATCTTTATCTTGTACCTGAGCTGGTTGTTCTTCGCCCTCCTGTTGTTGTCGGCCACCGAAGGGCGCACCCCTTTATTCACCTTGTTTTTCGAGGTAACTTCGGCATTGAGTACGGTGGGGCTCAGCCTGGATTACACTCCACACCTGTCGGATTTCGGAAAAGTGGTGATTATTATCACGATGTTTATCGGCCGGATGGGGGTATATGCGTTTTTTATCGGGTTGGTAAAAGATTCGAAACGGAAAAATTACAGGTATCCCGAAGAAAATATCCTGATGTAACGAGTTAAACGGATAAACAGATTATCGGCATGAAATACATTATTATCGGCTTGGGTAAGTTAGGAAAGGCGCTGGCAACCGACCTTTCGCGTATCGGAAACGACGTAATCGGCGTAGACCTGGATATTTCGCGGGTGGACGCTATGAAGCGATTGATTTCGGGAGCGGTGTGCCTGGATACTACCGACGAGGAAGCCTTACGCACACTTCCGCTAAAAGACGCGGACGCCATTTACGTAACGTTCGGAAAAGATTTCGGCGTATCGGTGCAAACGGTGGCTTTACTGAAAAGCCTGGGTGCCGACAAACTGATTGTACGCGCCACTTCGTATATCCATGAAACGGTTATCCAGGCCATCGGCGTAACGGAAGTAATCAGGCCGGAAGAAGATTTTTCTTCCACTTACGTGTCGCACATGCTCTTGGGCGCGTTATTCAAGCAATGGTACAAAATTACCGACACGCATCATTTATTCAAGATTGCGCCCCCTCCTATCTTTATCGGGCAATCGTTGCAGAGCATCAATTTCCAGGAAAAGTTCAACCTCCGGCTGGTGGCCGTAGAACGGCTGGTCGACGAAAAAAACGTACTGGGCGTAAAACGTCCTACCTACCAGGTGATAGATGATTTCGTAGACGCTTTCGTAATCGAAAAAGACGATATTTTGCTGCTCTTCGGACAACTGGAGGATATACGGAAGATTGCGGAGTTATAAAAATACAGGTTTTTTAACATAATCTCTATCGGAAAACAGGGTGAAAACACCAGCTTATTTTTCCGATAGAGACTGACGCAGCTTGCTAATCTCCGGAACCCAAAAGAGGCAAATTCTGCGTTCGGTTCTTTTTAATTCCGGCGGATTCAATTCATAAAAGAATGTAGGTTTAAGGTATCGTTGTATTGTTTTTGTAATACAAACAATTCTTTCAATAGCTCCTGTTTTATTTTTTTATAATCCGGATCAGCCTGGAGATCGGTCGTTTCATACGGATCGTTTTGCATGTCGAAAAGCTGTGTCCGGTGAACTTGGGGATAAACGATAAGTTTATACCTGTCTGAACGTACCA
>DBGBSM010000473.1:0-13226 GCA_048468815.1 Parabacteroides sp. | reverse complement strand
TTATTATTGAAGAATAGTTAGAAAAATAGTCGAACCTCTTGCTCAAACAAGGATTTATTATTTGGTAGAATGAAAAAAAAGAATCTCTATTTATCCGTTACGCTTTGGATTCCGGTAACCATAACGGCTTTATTGCTTGTGGGTTTTATTGTTTCCGGCTTCGATTTGGAGGCCCTTGTCCTGCCGTTCGTATTATGGGTGATTCCTACGATGCCGTTCGTGTTGTTTATTGCCTGTAGTTTTATATTCGGCCTGAGAGGTACCAGCCACCTGGCTTGGGGCATCGGTTCGGTAGCGGTGTACGGTTGGCTTACCTATTTTGTATTTCCGTTGTGCCAGGTCGCGGCCGACCCGAGGATAATATACGTTACCCTGGAACTCGTTCTCTGTTTCGCCCTTGCTTTCGGATGCGGGTACTTGTGGCGTATAGGGGCCGGTCATCAGGTAGATTGGCTCGGTAGCACGAAGATTTTTGCTACGCTGTGCGCCGCACTATTGCTGGGGTATGTTACCTATGCCAACCTGCGGGAAATGGGCGGAGTGAACGACGCTTTTTGGACCGAGCGCCGGTATAATGCGGATAAAACGTTGTTTTACGACCGTAAGCTGCGTTTCTCGCCTTTCCCGGCAAGAGTGCTCGGCGTACGTTATTATAACAAACACGGGAAATATGCCGGAGGCAGCGCCGAGCAGCCGTGTGACAGTGAATTGTCGGATATGCGGATGGGCGAAGTGCCCGACGGAAGTGCCGATATTTTACTCCATAGGCGATATAAACCGGCGGTAACCGAGTTATTGGCCGATTGCAAAGACGCTTTCCGGAAAGAGTCGGGCCGCACTACCGTTTATTTGTTTTATAAAAACGATACCCTGCGCCGTATAGAAGCCGATCACCATGAGAATGGCATTATCTCGCAAATCCGCCGGTACGGGGCGATGCCCGGCAACCGGTATGAGGTGCTGGAGAGGTTCGACGAATTGGGCGTGCCGCAAAATAGCTACGTTGACGCTGCTTGGTGGCGCCAGCTTTGGCGTATCGTCGATTTTCGGGTGGAAGCCGAAGTGCCCCGGTTCGATTACGGATACGACGACCCGGATTATCCGGAACTCGACGAGCGACTCCGTAACGCATTAGATTATCATACACCGTTCGAACGGGTGCGCGATTCGCTCAAGGCACGGGGCGAGACGGGCGATAACCTGAGTGTGGCCCTTTTAATAAACGGGTTTGCTATCGGCACCGGCACGACCATATCGGTGGCTGTCGACCCGGATTCGTATTACGGAGAGGATTACGACAGCGATTTTAAAAGCCTGGAAACGGTTAACCAAATGGAAACCGTATGCGATGCGCTGGCTTTATGCCGCATAGAGTCGGGAATTACGGAACGTATGGTACGTTACCCGGAAGATTACATCCCTTGTCCGAGAATCAGAATCAAAGAAAACAGCAGGCGCGATAAGTATATGATTCTTTATCTGTTGGAAGACCGTGCCGTGAGTTCCGATTTTAAGTTCCGCTTTGTGTTCGATCCCGCTATCCATGCCGACAAAGGCAAACGGAAAGAGGCGGTTGTGCTTTGGGAAAAAATGCAGCAAATAGCAGAGAGCGGGAAAAGTCGATAAAGCAGACCGGCTTTCGTCCCCGTTCGAAAAAATAAAATATAAAAAACGGAGGGTTGCATATTCGTTTATTTTCTTACATTTGTTTCGTTTCAAAAACCCAATCGAAGATAAGCTGCTTTCCGGCGTAATCGAAGCGAGTTTTGCTTTTGTTCCCGGTTCGTCCTGCTTTTCTTCGAAAAGAGAAGATAGGCCGATACATATATATATGTGTTTATAACCCTTATTTCCGATGCAGCCCACACGACCCGCCGATGATATAAGTAAAGTAAAATGGAGTCAGTTTCTTGCCGGCAACGAGCAGGCTTATTCCTGGTTGTATACTGCGTATATACAACCGTTGTTTGCATACGGGCTGCATTTTACCACCGACCGCGAACTGGTAAAAGACTGTATCCAGGAAATATTCACCCGCATTTATAAAAGGAAAAAAACGTTGCCGGTTCCCGACAATATCAAGATGTTCCTGTTCGTCAGCCTGAAAAACTGTCTTTTTACCGCATTGAACCGGGTGCGGCTGTATACCGGCGACGCTGACCCCGAGAAATTTACTTTTTTAGCTACCGCCACGGTGGAAGAAGAGTTTTTGCAAAACGAAACCGAATCCATACAGCAACAAAAAGTCAGGCAGCTGTTGTCTGTGCTTACTCCCCGCCAGCAGGAAATTATTTACTACCGGTTTGCCGAAGGGCTGTCGTTCGACGAGATTTGCGAATTGATGAACCTCAACTACCAGTCGGCCCATAACCTGATTCAGCGCTCCCTGAAAAAAATCCGCGATACGTACGGTTCCCTGCCTTTTTATCTGTTTCTGCTCGGTTTTCCGCAAAGCGCCGGTTTGTTTTCCTGAAACGTGTAACCGGCCGGGTTGTTTCCCGCTACCCCGGCACGTATACCACCCGTATAGAACGGCGCCGGTGAAAAATAATTCCGTCCGCATAAAATTTTTTCGTTTTTTAGTGAGTAAGAATTTGCCGGCTGTTTGTCTTTATAATAAAACAATTATCGTATGCGACCGGCAGATTATACTACTTATAAAGCGGAACAGTTACTCAACGACGCCTATTTCCTCGAATCCGAGCGCAATCCTACTTCCGAAAGCGAAGCCTTTTGGCGGAAGGCGCAAACCGGCGATGCCGGTCTGGCGGAAGAAATAGCCGTTGCACGCGCGTTGTTGCAGCATATTCGCCGGCCGGCTCCTCTTTTGCCCGACGACGAAGTGACCCGACTATGGGAACGGATAAACAAAGCCAACAAACGGAGCGACCGGGCTGTGCGGTTACGGTATATCGCCGTGGCGGCCGCTGCCGTCGCCCTGTTGCTCGTGATGGGAAACAAACGGATTTTCCACTCGCATCTGCAACCGGATATCACCGCGTTTGCCGAAAAAACGGATACGTCCGATATACATTCGTCCGAAGTACGGTTGATTATCTCTCCGCAGAAAGTCGTGGCGGTAAAAGACAAGTCGGCCCGGATACGGTACGATGCCGACGGGCAGGTGCAAATCGGTTCCCGATCGGTGGCTGCTGCGGATTCGTCGCTTCGTCCGGATAAAGCCGCTTATAATCAATTGATCGTTCCTGTGGGGCGTACTTCTTTTATCGCTTTTTCCGACGGAACGAAAGCCTGGGTAAATTCCGGCTCCCGTTTGGTATATCCTTCGGTTTTCGGCGGCGGTAAAAGGGAAATATACGTAGAAGGCGAAGTGTTTCTGGAAGTTACCCCCGATAAGCGAAATCCCTTTGTGGTGAAAACGAACCGGATGCAGGTACAGGTATTGGGCACGAGCTTCAATGTAAATGCCTATAAAAACGAAACGCTCCAGCAGGTGGTACTGGTAACGGGGCGCGTCGAAGTGAAAGCGGGGCAAAAAGAAACCCGGATATTATCGCCGAGCGAAATGCTATCGTTCGGAAGCCGCGAAGTATCCGTCAAAGCGGTGGATGTGAACGAGTATGTTACCTGGAAAGACGGTTTTTACCAGTATCGGCATGAGAAACTGAGCGAAGTATTCAAGCGCCTGGGACGGTATTACGGAAAGGAAATTTTATACGACGAAGAAGTGGGGCGGATGACTTGCTCGGGGAAATTAGACCTCCGCAGCAGTCTGCCCGAAGTAATCGGAAATATACAACGCGCTGCGCCTGTCTTAGCTAAGGAAACGGATAACGGACTGTTTTTTTATGTCGAACCTTTAAAATCGAACCCGGATGAAAACCTGAAGAAGTAAAAAAATCGGCCGGATACTACGGCAAATAGTACCCGGCCCGGATTCAAATTAGAACTGTTTAGCGAATTACTAACTTAAATCATTACCGAGATAGTGCCGGCCGGGGGCAGAAACAAGCTATGCCTGGTTGTGCCGGAGCGCGGCCTATCTTCGATTCTTAAACAACAAATGTATGAAAATTAACGAGATGTTTAGTTATAAAAAAACTAAACCTGAAGGATTATTGCGAAAAATGAAAATTCTGGTGCTCGTGCTGTTTTTTCAAACCGGTATCGGTTTCGCCCTCCCTTCGTATTCCCAGCAAACGTATTTGTCGATACAGGCGAGCAATCTGTCTGTAAAAGAAGTATTTGAACTGATAGAGAAAAAAAGCGGGTATATTATCTTTTACATGGATAACGCCGTCGACCTGAACCGCAAAGTAACTATCGACGTAACAGAAGAACGGATAGAAACGATATTGGATAAGCTGTTTGCCGGCACCGGCAATACGTATTCGATAAACGACCGGCAGATTGTCGTTTCCAAAAAAGAAGGGGCGGCCGTTTCTCAGCAGCAAAGCAAGTTTAAAGTAACCGGAGTGGTAATGGACTCGAAAGGCGAATCCATCGTAGGGGCCACGGTAATGGTAAAAGGTACCACTACCGGTGTTACTACCGATGCCGACGGGCGTTACCAGGTGCAGGTGCCCGGGAAGAATGCGGTACTTACCGTTTCTTACCTGGGGTATACGCCCGAAGACATCCGGGTGAACGGACGTACCAATATCAACGTGGTGCTGCACGAGGATACCAAGGCGCTCGAAGAGGTGGTCGTGGTAGGATACGGACAACAGAAAAAGGAGAGCGTGGTGGTTTCCATGAGTTCCGTCAAGTCGGAAGCTTTGTCGGCGCCGAACCGGAATTTAACGAATAACATTGCCGGGCAGATTTCGGGCCTGATCGCCATTCAGCGTTCCAGCGAGCCGGGGCACGACAATGCCGAGTTCTGGATTCGCGGCGTCAGCTCGTTCGGCGACGGTAATTCTCCGCTGGTGCTGGTCGACGGAGTTCCCCGCGCGATGGCGAATATCGAGCCCGACGAAATAGAAACGTTTTCGGTGCTGAAAGATGCGGCCGCTACCGCCATTTACGGAGCCGAGGGCGCCAACGGCGTTATCCTGATTACCACGAAGCGGGGGCGCGACGAGAAACCGAAAATCACTTTCCGAACCGAGCATTCGGTCGCTTCGCCTCAGCGCTTGCCTGAGTTCGCCAATTCGGCCCAGCATCTCGCGTTATTCAACGAGGCGCTCCGGAACGACGGCGAGCCGGCCTTGTTTACCGACGAGTATATCGACAAGTTCCGGACCGGCGCCGACCCCGACCTCTATCCCGATACCGACTGGATATCCGAGTTGCTGCGCAAACGTACGCATAACCACCGGTATACCTTGAATGTACGGGGCGGTACGGCCAAGGCGAAATACTTCGTTTCGGGCGCTTATTATAACGAAAGCGGCATTTATAAAGGAAATCCTACCGAGCAATACGATACCAACATCGGATTAGACCGCTATAACCTGCGTTCGAATATCGACATGAAGGTAACGTCTACCACGGATGTCTCGGTCGATTTGGCAGGCCAGTATATGCTTACCAATTACCCCGGCCAGTCGTCGGCCACTATTTTCCGTTCGATGCTGATTACGCCGCCTTATACGTTCCCGGCCGTTTACAGCGACGGAACCGTGGCTACTTACGAGCAGGAGCGGGGCGTGAATATGCGTAACCCGTACAACCAATTGATGAACTCGGGGTACACCAAGGAATGGAGTACCGGAATCCAGTCGAAGGTGGGGGTGAGGCAAAAACTGGATTTTATTACCCAGGGGCTTTCGGCTAAGGTGAACATCAGCTACGATTACGATGCTCTTTTCAAATCTACCCGAACGTATAACCCGTCGAGATACCATGCTACCGGGCGCGACGATACGGGTGCGTTGCAGTTTATCCAGGTCGTTTCGGGTAACCCCGACCTCAGCGATCCGAGCGAATCCAATACGGCTACCAAGAAAATTTATATCGACGCATCGGTAAATTACCGGCGTACGTTCGCCGAAAAACACGAAACGAGCGCCATGTTGCTGTATATGCAAAAAGAAAGGCAACTGCATAACGAAGCGCTGGCGTACCGGAAGCAGGGTTTCGTAGGGCGTGTAACCTACGGATACGATTCCCGCTATTTCGTGGAAGGGAACTTCGGCTATACCGGCTCCGAAACATTCGCCAAGAACTACCGGTTCGGTTTTTTCCCGGCCGTGGGGTTGGCGTATTACGTGTCGAATGAGCATTTCTTTCCGGGAACGCTGAAGAATTACATAAACAAATTGAAAATAAGGCTTTCGTACGGACGTACCGGTAACGACGACACCGGGAGTACCCGGTTTTTATACCGGCCTACTTTTAAGATGGACGGAGGCGGTTGGTTCCAGGGTATCGGCGATACCGGGGGCCTGAATAATATTACCAACGGAATCGTGGAAGGGCGTCCCGAAGCATTGCAAATCGGGTGGGAGATAGAAGACAAACAGAACTACGGGTTCGACTTAGGGATGTTCGACAATAAGCTGGAAGTCGTATTCGATTATTTCTCTTCCGAACGAAACCATATCCTGATGCAGCGGAAAACCACGCCCCAATTAGGCGGTTTCCGGGTAAACGGATGGGAGAATTTCGGAAAAGTATCCAAGCACGGGGTGGATATGTCGCTCAATGCCCGGCATTCGTTCGGCGATTTTAAGGTGAGTACCCGCGGAACGTTTACGTTCGCCCGGAACAAGATAACGGAGTACGACGAGCTTACTCCCCGGTATCCCTGGATGGCGAAGACCGGCCATTCCATCGGTGCGAACGAGTTGTATATCGCCGAACGGTTGTATACCGAAGACGATTTTATAACTACTACCAACAGTTTCGGTATCGAAACCTATACGTTGCGTCCCGAGCTGCCGCAATCTACCCTGGGCGGTTTAATCGGGCCGGGCGATATAAAATACAAAGATGTGAACGGCGACGGGGTAATCGACTCGTACGATAAAGTAGTGGGGGTAGGGCATCCTAAAAATCCGGAAATCGTTTACGGTTTCGGATTGAATGTGGAGTACAAGGGTATTTATGCCAGCGTATTTTTCCAGGGAACAGGCAATACGTCTATCCTTTTGGGGGGAGATATACCGGAGGGATGGTTCCCGTTTTCGTGGGGAGTCGACCAGTCGAACTTCCGGACGTTCGCCTTAGACCGCTGGACGAAGGATAATCCCCGGCAAGACGTACTGATGCCTCGTTTGCATAAAGATAATACGAACGATGCGAATAACCGGGCGCCCAGCACCTGGTGGTTGCGTAACGGCGGCTTCTTACGGCTGAAAAATGTGGAAGTAGGATACCAGTTCCCGAAACGGGCGTTACAGGCGATGCGCTTGCAGGCTGCGCGGGTATACCTGATGGGTTATAACCTGGCTGTATGGGACGATATCCGGTATTTCGATCCGGAATCGGGTAATGCGAATGCCGGCAATACGTATCCGAAAAGCCGCACGTTTACGTTGGGGCTCGAATTTACGTTTTAAACGGAGCAAACCTGTTCCGGTGTAAACGGTAGTAATAATGTATGCTGTATAATCTGGATATTGAAAAACAAATAAGCTGTATATGAAAAGAATAAATAAAACGATTGCCGCATGCCTGCTTTGTTTGGGCAGCCTGGTATCGTGCAATTACCTGGATGTGTCGGACGAACTGGCCGGCGGCCTTCAATCGACCGACGAGATTTTCGATAATGTGGCTTATACCAAGCGGTGGTATGCCAACATATTTTCTTCCATTCCCGATTACTCGGGAATCACGGGTGCGGCCGGCACTCCTACGGGGTTTAAGAATCCCTGGGCCGGCATGTGCGACGAACTCACGGTAGGATACGGCGACAATAAGCTGTATAACAATTCCGACAAGAACGCCTCTACGATGAAGTTCCACCGCTGGCAGGGATGTTACCAGCAAATCCGGCAAGCCAACATTTTTTTGCGCGATGCCAAACCGATCGATGCTATCGGAACGCATGTGGATGTGCTTACCGAGGAAGAATTGACGAAGATGCGCGTTAATGTGCGTTTTATGCGGGCGTTTTACCATTATTTGCTGTTCGAGCAATACGGTGCCGTGCCGTTGGTAAAAGACACGGTGTTCAGCCGGGACGACGAGCTCGATTTGCCTCGTAACTCCGTCGACGAAGTGATGGAATACTTGGATAAAGAGTTGTTGGAAGTGGCCGGATTGCTCACCGACTCGGCTATTTATGAAGAAACCAATTACCGGGCGTGGCCTACGAAGGGGGTTGCGTTGGCCGTACGGGCGAAAGCTTGGGTATATGCCGCCAGTCCGCTTTTCAACGGCGGATACCGTGAAGCGTTGGGGCTTACGAATAACGATGGCAAACGGTTGTTTCCCGACAACGATCCGGGGAAATGGGAAAAAGCGGTAGAGGCGTTGGAAGATTTTATGGATTTCGCCGAGGGTGAAAATAATTACAGCCTGGTAAATACCGGTAATCCGGCCGAAGATTTGTATTCGGTGTTCCAAACGTACAACGAGGAAATAATCTGGGCTACCGCCACGAATATGTGGGGCGGTATGGATAACGACATGTTCGACCGGCGCTGTACGCCCCGGAGCGAACAGAACGGAATGGGTTGCACGGGCGTGAGCCAGGAATTGGTGGATGCCTTTTATATGAACGACGGATTGCCGGTAAAAGAAACCGATTTTCTTCCGGCATCGCCCCGTTACAAATCCGAAGGATACGGCGTTTACACCGAAAAAGTAGCCGATGGAAAAGTAAAAGCTACCGAAAAAAATGTGAGTAACCGTTTCCTGAACCGGGAGGCCCGGTTTTACAATACGGTGTTTTTCCAGAACCGGCGGTGGCATGTCACCAATAACATTACGCGTTTCCATAACGGTAGCGAGAACGATGCCAAAGGCCAATATCCCCTTACGGGCTATTTGTTGTACAAACGGTTCAACCGGCAGGTAAGCAAAAAAGCGCCCGGGGTGGTATCGAAGTTCCGTCCGTCTATTCTGTTCCGGCTGGCCGATTTTTATTTGCTTTATGCCGAGGCGGTCAACGAAGTGAATCCGAACGATACACGTGTGCTTACCTATCTGAATAAAGTGCGCGAGCGGGCCGGATTGCCCGACATCGAAACCCTGAATCCGTCTATCCGGGGTAATCGGGAATTGCAACGGTTGGCTATTCAGCGGGAACGCCGCATCGAGTTGGCTACCGAAGGGCAACGTTACTTCGATGTGCGCCGCTGGATGATTGCCGATAAGCCGGGCGAAGGGCGCCAGTCGGGCTATATACACGGGATGAATCTGAGCGGCCGGGCCGGGGTGGAAGAAGATTTTTACGAGGAAGTGGAAGCTACTCCGATCGTGTTCAGGCGTAAGATGTACTTGTACCCGATACCCGATAACGAAATCAAGAAGAGTGTGAACCTGGTGCAAAATCCGGGCTGGTAAAAGAATAGGTAAGGATTAAAATTTGGAATGAAGATGAAGAAAATAACGATAGTGGCATACGCGGTATGCCTGGCAGGCGTATGGGCCGGATGCGAAAATACTTTCGACGTGTCCGGGAAAGCAAGCAACTTGCTTTCGGTGTCGGTCAACTCGTTGAACGAACAGCAATCGTTCAATGTGGGCGAGAAGTATAAAGCCGAATTGTGGGTGCAACGGGGCGGATTAGACAACACGCAAGCGACCGCCTCGTTTACGGTGGAGCCGGCTTTGCTCGATTCGCTGAACGAAGCGGATCTCACGCACTACGAGCTGTTGCCTTCCGAGTGTTACGAGCTGACGGAAACCGAATTCACGGTGGATAAGCCGGAAGTCGCGGGATATATTACGTACGATCCGGAAAAAATCCTCGCGCTTTCCGGATACGACCAGGTAAAATACGTATTGCCCCTGAAATTGTCGTCGAGCGAGTTGCCGGTAAATCCCAACAGGAGCATCGCGCTGCTTTCTTTTAAAGTGTCTGAGCCGATCGTGCGGATTATGAATTCGGGAACGTATGAAATCGATCCGGCAGAAACTTCTTCGCTGGATGTTACCCTCGGTGTGCCGTTTAATAATAAATGGAATATCGAATGCGAGTTGCTGCACGACCAGTCGCTGGTCGACGAGTACAATGCGGCCAACAAAGTCGATTTCGTTTTGTTGCCGTCCGGGTTTTACACGGCTCCCGAAACCTCGGCTCTTTCGCCCGGTACGAATAGCTTGCCGGTTTCGTATAAGCTGGACGAAGGGTTGCTTCCCGGCAACTATATCTTACCCGTGCGTATCGGAAATATCCGGGCTACGCTCGACGGCGCTCCTTCGGATGCTTTGGTGGCCGATACCCGGAGCAGTGCGGTATTCAATATCGTAAAAATGGGAAATAAAATCGACAAAGCGGGTTGGGAAATCGTAGCTTGCAACTCGGAAGCGAAAGCGAATCCGGTAGCGAACCTTATCGACGGAAACGACGAAACGTTCTGGCATTGCAAAACCAAGTCGGAAACGGGTTGGAACGAGCCTCCGTATACCATTGTGGTGGATATGAAGAAGACTGTCCGGCTGGCGCAAATCGACTTGCTGAACCGGGGTGAGGCCAACCGGGCGAATAATATCCGGTGGGTGGAATTTTATGCCAGCCACGATAATGTAACTTGGGAAAAAATCGGCGCTTCCGATTTTAAAGACGAATTCGTACGTGTCCGTTTCCGGTATTATGTGAAACCGGCCGAGGCACGGTACCTGAAATTGGTGATCCCCGAAGGGCATGGCAATAATTGTCCGCCGGCGGCTATCCGTGAGCTCGACGTGTACGGGCTGGAAATGTAACGGAGTAGGGTATAAACCTGTTTATACGGGGAAACGGAATATTATCCGGCCGGTCCGGATTATCCGTTTCCCCGTTTCCGGTTTTAATAGTTGAAATCGGTTGTCCGGACGTACACTTCGTATTCTTTTATCATGCCCGGGCTGTTTTCTTCGGCACGGGGCAAATACCGGAAGCCGCTAACGGGTTGTTCTTCACCCAAGTCGATTACTACCTGATGCGGATAAGCGGCGTTATCTGCCGTTTGCCAGAAAGTGGATTCCTGCAAGTCGAAGATTTTGTCGGCCGTGCGGTTGCCGCTGTGTATTTCTTCACTATCGGCATACCGGATTTTCCAGGCTTCGCGGGATACGGGTTTGCCGTCGGGGCCTGTTATATCCAGTTCCGCTATGGCGGCTGCATGGCTTCCGTCGAAAGCGGAAAGAGCATTCAAACAGAAAAACCGGGCTTGCACGGGAGCGGGAAAACGCACTTCCTGCCACCCGCTTTTCCGGTCGAAGCTACCGCTTGCCAGGCGCTTTTCTTTTTTCAGGCGCAGGGTTTCCGTGCTATTCCGGTGGGTCTCGGCTTGTTTATTACGCAGCATATCGAGTATCGGTTCCGATAATCCTGTAACGGTAGCCTGTTGCGGTCCTTTCAGGTCGAGCACGATAATTTCGTTTTCTCCTTTTTTCAGCCAGCATCCGGGCATATATAAGGTTTGCTGCGGCCCGATTTCCCAGAAGCGTCCGAGGGCATGGCCGTTTACCCAAACCATTCCTTTTCCCCAGGTTTGCATGTCGAGGAAGGTGTCGCCCGTTCTGTCCAGGGTAAAGGTAGCCCGGTAATAGGCCGGCATATCCGTTTTTAGTTCCGGACGGTAATCCCTGGCGGATACGAATGCGTGGGATACCGGGAAATTGTATACTTTCCAGCCTTTTATTTCGGCGGTGTCTTTATCCCGGATTAACTCCGCTTTTTCGGTAATGCCTTTCCGGTCGTGGATGGAGCGGTCGAAGTTGACACGCCCCATGGCTTCTACCAGAATATCGAGCTGTGTACCGGCATCCAGTTGCGGAAGTGTGATTTCCTGCTCGCCTTTGCGCCGGTCTAAACGTCCCAGCAGGCGTCCGTCGGCATATACCTGCGTCCAGTCGTGTTGTTCCGTCAGTTTCAACCGGGTGCCGCTCCGAACGGCGTCTTTCAACGAAGTCCTGTAAAGAATCGTTCCCCAACCCTGGTCGAATTGCTCCATCGGCCGGATATTTTCCGAATACTTCGGAGCCGGGAGGTTGTCGAATAACGGCGCGCTTTCCGTAAAACGGATGGCAGGAACGGTAATTACCGGAACGGATTCGGGTATGCCGGGCAGTGTTTCCCCTGCCGGGAGGTAAGAGGCCAGCATGTTGCGCAAGGCTACATATTTATCGGTGGGCCGGCCGGCCTCGCTGATGGGGGCGTCGTAATCGTACGAGCTGCACATGGCGGAGTAGGCCGGATTGTTGGCGCCTCCCCACCAGCCGAAGGTGGTTCCTCCGTGGGCCATGTATAAACTGAACGAGATGCCCCGGTCGAGCATGTCTTTCAAACCTTGTACCATGGCGGCTCCGTCGCGCGTTTCGTGCTGTCTTCCCCAGTGGTCGAACCAGCCGCTCCAGAACTCGCTGCACATCAGGGGGGCAGCAGGTCGTACTTCTTTCAGCTTGGCAAACTGGGCGTCGATGTCGGCACCCGTCCCGAAATTAACGGTCCAGAGTAAATCCTCTAATCCGTTGTTTAAAAAATTACTGCTCCAGTCGCATTGAAAAAGCGGAACGCCGGTAAAACCTGCCGCCCGTACGGAGTCGCGGATGGCGCTTACGTAGGGTTTGTCGGTGCCATATGAGCCGTATTCGTTTTCTACCTGTACCATCAGGATATTTCCGCCGCGGCTGATTTGCAGGTCGGCCAGTTGCTTGCCTACTTCTCGCATGAATTTGCCTACGCGTTCCATATAATAGGGGTGGAGGGTACGGAGTCGTATCGTTTCGTCTTTCAGTAGCCACCAGGGTAATCCGCCCATTTCCCATTCCGCGCATACATACGGACCGGGACGTACGATAACGTACATTCCGTGCTTTTGCGCCAGGCGGCAGAACGCAGCCACGTCTTTGTCGCCGGTGAAATCGAACTGATCCGGTTGTTGTTCGTGCAAATTCCAGAAAATATACAAACAAATCGTATTCATCCCCAGGGCTTTGCACATTTCGATACGGTGTTCCCAATAGGCACGGGGAATGCGGGGGTAATGGATTTCGGCCGCTTTGATAAGAAACGGGTTTCCGTTTAAAAGAAAGGTTTTATCGCCGGCTTCGAATGTGCCGGGTTTGTTTCCGACGCATCCCGGGAACAGATTCAGAAAAATAGCGAGCAAAACGAAGAGAGGAAGTTGTTTTATCATAATATTCCAAGAGTTAGAAATAAGTAC
>DBGBSM010000472.1:0-2115 GCA_048468815.1 Parabacteroides sp. | reverse complement strand
TCGGTGGGAACCACCATTACCGTAACCTTCGAGTCGGGCGCGCTGATTACCATTTCCTGGCCGCGCATGCCCGTATTCCGGCTTTCGTCGAGCTTGATGCCCATAAACTCCATGTCTTTGCATACCGCCGTACGGGTGCCCCACTGGTTCTCGCCCACGCCGCCGGTAAATACCAGGATATCCAGGCCGCCCAATACAGCGGCATATTCGCCTACGTACTTTTTAATCCGGTAATTATACACGTTCATCGCCAGGGCAGCCCGTTTGTCGCCGTCGGCAATGGCCGCTTCGAGTTCGCGCATATCCGACGAAACGCCCGAGATACCCATCACGCCGCTCTTCTTGTTTACCAGGTTCGATAAACCGGCCGCATCGAGCCCTTCCTTTTGCATGATGAACGCCAGCGCGCCGGCATCCACATCGCCCGAGCGCGTACCCATCACCAGGCCTTCCACCGGCGTAAGCCCCATCGAGGTATCCACGCATTGGCCGTCTTTGATGGCGGCCAGCGAGCCGCCGTTGCCGATATGGGCGGTAATGATGCGTTGCTTGTCGAACGGAACGCCCAGTATTTCGCACGCCCGGTGCGACACGTAGCGGTGGCTGGTTCCGTGGAAACCGTACCGGCGGATACCGTACTTCTTATACAAATCGTACGGAAGGCCGTACATATAAGCGTAATCCGGCATCGTTTGATGGAAAGCCGTATCGAACACCGCTACCTGCCGGATACCCGGAATCAGGTTGCTCATCGCCCGGATTCCTTTCAGGTTGGGCGGGTTGTGCAGCGGAGCCAGGTCGATGCATTCCACGATTTTACCGATTACCTCGCTGGTAATTTCCACGCTTTGGCTGAAAGCCTCGCCGCCGTGTACCACGCGGTGGCCTACGGCGTCGATTTCGTCGAACGAACGGATGCAGCCGTATTTGTCGTCGGTAAGCACACTCAGGATAAACTGAATAGCCGCGTCGTGCTCGGGCAGTTCCTTTTCCAAAATTACTTTTTCCCCGTCGGGCGTAGTAAATTTAAGGAACGAACCGGGCAAGCCCAGCTTTTCCACTCCGCCCTGCGCCATCACGGCCTGGTTGTCCATGTCGAACAACTTGTATTTCACGGAAGAACTTCCGCAATTCAATACCAATATCTTCATAGCATGTTAATTTAAAGCCGGTTAGTTTTTCTGTGCTTTCAATCCGATCGACTGGTTGGCGGCGATGGCCACCATCTTGTAAATATCGTCGACCGAGCAGCCGCGCGACAAATCGTTTACCGGCGCGGCCATTCCCTGTAAAATCGGGCCTACCGCCTCGGCGCCGGCCAGCCGTTGAACCAGCTTGTAGGCGATATTGCCTACTTCGAGCGACGGGAATACCAACACGTTCGCCTTTCCGGCTACCGGGCTTCCGGGCGCCTTCTGTGCAGCTACCGACTCCACCAGGGCGGCATCGGCCTGCAACTCGCCGTCGAGTTTGAGGGTAGGTTCCATTTCGTGCGCCAGGCGGGTCGCCTCGGTTACCTTATCCACCATTTCATGCGAGGCGCTTCCCTTGGTAGAGAAACTCAGCATGGCGATGCGGGGCTCCACGCCTACGATGGAACGGGCGGTTTGGGCCGTAGCCACGGCAATCTGCGCTAATTCGGGAGCCGTAGGATTCGGCATTACGGCGCAGTCGGCAAACACCATGACGCCGTCGTCGCCGTACGACTTGTCTTTCAGGAACATCAGGAAGGCGCCCGATACGCAACCGATACCCGGAGCCGTTTTGATAATCTGCAACGCCGGGCGCAATACGTTCCCGGTGGTATTTTGTGCGCCGGCAATCTCGCCGTCGGCATCACCGTTTTTAATCATCAGGCAAGCCAGGTACAACGGGTCTTCGGCTAAAGCGGCGGCCTGTTCGGGCGTCATGCCTTTCTTTTTACGCAGTTCGAAAAGCAGATCGGCGTATACCGCTTTCTTTTCATTGTTTTTCGGGTCGACCAGGGTAGCCTCTCCGATGTGGTTCAACCCGTAGCGGGCGGCCAGTTCATTGATTTCGGCCGGGTTGCCGATTAAAATAATATCGGCCACACCGTCGGCCAACAGGCGGTCGGCTGCCCGGAGGGTGCGTTCT
>DBGBSM010000471.1:0-7080 GCA_048468815.1 Parabacteroides sp. | reverse complement strand
GCAAAAAAGGTCAAGGGCTACGTCCGCTTCGCTACATCCCGGCTTTCGCTCGCTAAAAGCCCCGAACTCGCTCCTTTCAGGAGCTCAAACAGCGTGGCTTTTTTAACGCTCTCTACCAGCCGGTCTGCTTAACGCTCATCGCCCGAGGCCCGGGGTTCCATACGAAGAGGCCGGTTTTGTTCCATGCGGTAAAATAGAGTAGCCGTTATACGAAACAGCGTGGCCTTCCGGGCGTTCGCTCCGTACCATTTTCTTTACGCTCTCTCACTGAGGCCCGGGGTCCCATACGAAGGGGCCGGGCTTTATACAATGCGATATAACTGCTGTTCGAGTGATAAAGCCGGTGCTTTTCAAAGCTGGATAAGAAGAGGATAAGAGAAAGATAAGAATCGAACAGATATTAACTCCTTCGTTTTCTTGTTTCGTTTTCTTACTCTCTTTCCTGTTTTACTCTTCTCTGTGCTTCTGTGCCTCTGTGTTCGATTTTTGCCATCCGGACGCCATCAGAGGTTGCGGAGAAGAAGGGAATGGGAAAAACGGGAAAGGCAACCTGTTTAAATCGATGCTCTGTGCCTCCGTGTCTCTGTGTTCGCTTCTTGAACGATAATCATTTGTTAAACCGTATAGCCATGAAAACGTATTTATTCCTGCTTTTAGCTTGTTCGCTTGTTTTTCCGGTAGGGGCGCAAACGCCCGGGGCGCACGATTGCTTGCCGGAGCATACTTTTACGCCCGGCATCGAAGGGCCCGGAACCGATAAGGCCGGGAATGTGTATGCCGTGAATTACGCCCGCGAAGGCACGGTAGGTATCTTGCGACCGGACGGTACGCACGAAATCTATGTGGAATTGCCCGAAGGCTCCACGGGCAACGGCATCCGCTTCGATGCGAAAGGAAACATGTACATCGCCGACTATACGGGGCACAACATCCTGAAAGTGCATCCCCGCACCCGGACTGTAACGGTATTCGCCCACGAGCCGCGCATGAACCAGCCGAACGACATCGCGATGGCTCCCGACGGCACGATTTACGCCAGCGACCCGAACTGGAAAGACCACACGGGCCAACTGTGGATGATTTCGCCGAAAGGGAAGGTAACTTGCCTGGAAGAAGGGATGGGTACCACCAACGGTATCGAGGTGAGCCCGGACGGAAAGAAACTGTACGTAGGCGAATCGGCGCAACGGCGCATCTGGGTGTACGACCGGGCGAAAGACGGCACCTTGTCGGGCAAACGGCTTTTCGCCACCTTCTTAGACTACGGCCTCGACGGGATGCGATGCGACGTAAAGGGGAACGTGTACCTCGCCCGGTACGATAAAGGCACGGTCGTGGTGTTCGACCCCGAAGGCAACGAACTGTACGAAGTACGACTGAAAGGCCGCAAACCTTCGAACCTCACCTTTGCCGGCCCCGACCGCCGCCGCGTATTCGTTACGATGGCCGACCGGGGTTGCTTCGAGTATTTCGACGCAGAGTTTCCGGGCCGGGAGTAAGCCCGGCCCCAACCGAACCGGTGCCCGGGCAGCTATGGAGCGGAAAAGCTCTTTTCCGAACGGAGCGTGAAGCAGTACAGCCTGAGCGAGCGTGAAGAAAGCCTGCCTTCGGAAAACAGAGCCCGGCAGCCAGCCCAAAAGAAAAGGCACTCCTTTGCAGGAATGCCCTTTCTTATTTCCCCGTTTCTTTCAGCCGAAAGAAACAGCGTTTTACTTCCCTTCCCAACCTTTGTTCTGTACCAACTGCGGGTTCATCAGCAGCTCCTCCTTCGGAATCGGGAAATAATACCGGTAATCCTCCCACGGCAAAATACCGTTCGTAACGTGTGCGCTGCGCGGATACGCCATGATAAACCCGTCGGCATCCGGGAACACATCCTTTCCCGCAATCGCCTTCGTGGCGATTTCCGGCTTGGCGCTATGCGAACCGTCGTACAGGCGTTGCAGCTCCGCGTCGAATAACATACCCCGCAACGGCACCGTAAGTAAGTTCCCCGCCTTCCAGCGCATCAGGTCTTCATAGCGGCGGTTCTCCATCGCCAGCTCCACCCGGCGCTCGCGGCGGATTTCGCGCAACAACGGCGGCACCTCGTACGGCAGCTTCTCCCGGTAAATCCCGTCGAGACGCGGGTCGGCCGGCTCGTTCCCTACGGTAAGCCAGGCAGCCGGGTACGCTTCGAAATCGAACCCCGCCCGCTTGCGCAAGGCATTGACAGTCAAATCCACGTCCGCTTGCGACAACGCACCCTCCAGCACATACTTCGCCTCGGCATAATTCAGCAAGATTTCGGCATACCGGAACTCGATACCCGGCTGGATACCGTTCGTTACCCGGTCTTGCTCCACCTGGTCGCCCATCCAGTGCTTGATGATGCGGTAGCCCGTCACCGTACTGCTTCCGCTATAGCCCACCTGCGGATACGTAATCCCGTTCTCCGTTTTGTCTACTACGCCACCCTGGTACACCGTTACATGCTCGCCCGGACGGCAAACCGTTTGCGTGAGGCGCGGGTCGCGGTTCTCCAGCTCCGTCCACTTGCCGTAACCCAGGAAGTTCGGATTCTTCACATAACTCCCTTCCGAGCCCCCGGTATAAATCGGGTTCCCGTCGATACACAGGTACTCGTCGACCAGCCCGCGGGTAGCCCCCATCGCCTGCCGGTTCGAGTTGTTCTGGTCGTAGTACCGTTGCGCGGCGTGGCCGTTCTCCCCTTCCACATACTTCCGGTACAGAATCACCTCCGGATTAGACGATAAATCGGTAGCCGCGAACATCGCCCAATACGGCTCCGCCACATTCTTATCCTCGTACAGCTTGTACTTGCCCAGCAACGCCTCGCACGCCGTAACGCACGCTTCCAGGAACTTCCCGGCCGAGCCTTCCAGCCCCAGCTCCGTATGATACTTCCGGTACGTGCCCTCGAACAGGCAGATGCGCGACTTGAGCGCGTTCGCATGGTCTTTGTTCAGGCGCCCCGTTTCCTCCTTTCCCTTCTCCGGCAGGTACGCCACCGCCCGGTCGATGCACCACAACACCGAGTCCATCACCTCGGCCCGCGGGGTGCGCGCAGCGTACAACTCATCCGAGTCTGTATTCAGGTCGGTCACGATCCAGGGCACATTCCCGAAGTACAGCACCTTCCTGTAATACTCCCACGCTTTGAAGAAATACGCCTCGGCCGCCCACTTGTTCTTCGTTTCGTCGGGCAGGTCGGCCCGGCCGTAGCGCGCCAGGAAATAGTTCACCGCCCGCAGGTCGCTCCAATCCCAACCGGAGTTCGACGCCCCCGTAGGCACCTTGTAGTTCCCGCTCAGGCGGTCGTCTTCGCTGCCGCTCTTCACCGCGTTGTCGGAAAACACGTCTCCGTACATCAGCGGGCTGCCGCATACGTTGAGCGGATAGGTGCGCGAGTCGGACCAGCCCGAACCGTGCCCCTTGATGTATTTCGGATACAAGGTGTTCAGGTAGAGCTTCATGTCGCTCTCGCTCTTCCAGAAATTCTCGTCGGTTACCCGGTCGAGCGGGTATTTCTCCATAAAGTCGTCGTTACACGCCGCCAGCGAAAGCAGACCGCAGGCGACCAAGAGATGTTTTATTTTCATGATTCGATTTAGTTTTAAAGATTAGAAACCTACTTGCACGCCGAACGCCACGGAACGGAGCATCGGATAAGCGGACGAAAGCAAATCGGGGTCGAACGTATCGGGAATCTGCGTCCACTCGAACAGGTTATACCCCGACAGGTTGAAGCGTACCCGGTCTAACTTGATACGGGAAGTAACCTCCCGCGGAAGCGTATAGCCCAGCGTGAGCGTTTTGAGCCGCAGGTACGCCCCGTTGAACAGGTAGCCGGTCTGCACCTGCAGGTTCTGGCCGCGGTTGGCGTACATCGGGTACTTCGCATCCGTACGCTCGGGCGTCCACGAGTTATCGTACACATAGCGGTTGCCGGCGCCCCCGGCGCCCCAGAAAGCGTTGTCGCTGATCCATACGTCGCGCTTGGCCACCCCCTGGAAGAAGACATTCAGGTCGAAGTTTTTCCACGACACGTTACCCGTGAGCCCGAAGCGCAGGCGCGGCGTGTTGTTTCCGATAATCCGCCGGTCGCCCGGGTTGGCCACCGTATTGTCGCCGTCGGAAACGATGCCGTCGGGCCCTACGGAATTGCCGTTCTCATCGGTTTCGCCGCCCAGGTCTTTGTACCGTACGTCGCCCGGGTACCACGTCGAGGCGATTTTCGCCTGGCTCGGCCCCTGCAACACGTACTTCCCGTTCGCGTCTTTCGTAAAATCGCTCTCCTGCAAGATGCCGGCCGTTTCGTACCCCCATATCTCGCCGCTCTTCATGCCCGCGTAAAGCGACGACAGCAGTTTGTTGGGGTTGCCGTTGAACTCCACCACTTCGGTCCGGTAATCCGAAAGCACCAGCCCCACGTCGTACCGCAAGCCGTTCGAGAGGCGGTCGCGCCAGGTAACGCTCAGGTCCCAGCCGTTCGTTTTCAGCTCGCCCGAGTTCCGTGTGGGCGCCGAGGTGCCCAGTACGGCCGGATACTTGTCGCCCGTTACCAGGATGTCGGTGGTACGGCGCTGGTACCAGTCGAAGGTAAAGTCGAGCCGGTTAGCGAGTGCGGTAAAGTCGACACCTACGTCGACAGTCGTAGCCGTTTCCCACGTCAGGTCGGGTGCGATGAGGCCGGGCGCCGAGATGCCCACAGGCCGCTTGTCGCCCATGATGTAGCCTACATAGTCGGCGCTTCCGTATTGCGCCACATACGCATAGTTGCTCACGTTCTGGTTGCCGAGCGAACCCCACGAGCCGCGTATCTTCAGGTTGTCGAGCCACCCTTTCGCCCCTTCCATAAACGCCTCTTCCGAGATGCGCCAGCCGGCGGATACCGACGGGAAGAACTTGTAACGCGAGTTTTTCGGGAAGCGCGAGGTGCCGTCGTAGCGGCCGTTGAACTTGACGAGGTAGCGCGAAGCGTAGTTGTAATCCACCCGGATAAAGGCGCCCCGTACCGCCCAGTGCTCGAGTGCGTCGCCGGCGAACTGGGTGCCGGTAGTGAGGTTGATAACCGGCACGTTGGGCGTAAGGATGCCCTGCGCCTCCGCCTCGGTACGGCGGTACTTGTACCATTCCTGGTTGAAGCCTACTACGCCCGAAAGGGTGTGCTTGCCCCCGAACGTGCGGTTGTAATCGGCATAGGCGTTGATGGTATATAAGTCGGAGTGAGTTACCTGCTCGAAGATGCTCGACGGGTCGGTATGGGTTTTAATCAGCGTCGTCCAGTTGCCCGAAAGGTACTCGCGCGTGGGGATGACCCGTTTGTTGTAATAGTCGGTGGGACGGTACGAGAGGTCGGCTTTCAGCTTGAGCCCCGGCAATACGCTGATGGTGGGGTTCAGGTTGAAGATGGCGGCCGTGTTTTTCTTTTCCTGCGTGGCGCCGTACGCCACCCAGCCTACGATGTTATCGGTCCAGGTATCGGGGATGGGGTCGTTCGGACCGCTCTTCACCGGCGAGTTGATGTTCCGGCCCGGCTCGTTCTTCATGGCGCTCCACAGCGTACCTTTCTGCGGGTTCACGTACGGCTCGTCGTACGTGGATACGTTGTACGACGCCTTGAAGCCCAACTGGAACCACTTGGTAATGTCGGTATCGAGGTTAATCATGCCGTTGTACCGGCGCCGCTTGTCGGTGTTGATTTTGTACATGCCTTCCTGTTTCTGGTAGCCGAGCGACACGTAATAGCGCACCCGCTCGCCGCCGCCGTTTACGTTCACGGTGTGTTTCTGCATGGGTGTCCAGTCACGTACGGCCAGCTTATAGGGGTTCACGTTGGCCACCCAGGTGAAGTTGGTGTTGCTGCCTTCGTTGTAAATCCAGGCGTTCTCGGGGGTGGGGTCGGCCATATACCGTTGCTTGGCTTCGAGCAGGGTTTCGGCCCACGACGAC
This sequence comes from Parabacteroides sp., assembly GCA_048468815.1. GTDB lineage: Bacteria > Bacteroidota > Bacteroidia > Bacteroidales > Tannerellaceae > Parabacteroides_B. The sequence continues at coordinate 1,125 of DBGBSM010000471.1, read as the reverse complement.
ACGGTGCCGCCCGTCATCACCGTTCCCTGGTTGTCGGCCAGTTGCTGGGTGTAGGCGTCGAGGATGTCGGGGATGTGCGAGGGGGTGTTCCACTGCAAGTCGAGGCTGTAGCTTACCTGGGGGCGCTGGTTCTTCTGCCCCGTCTTGGTGGTGATGAGCATCACGCCGTAGGCGGCGCGGGCTCCGTAGATAGCCGACGAGGCGGCGTCTTTCAGCACGGCGATGTTCTCGATGTCGGCCGGGTTCATCATGTTCAGGTAGTCGGCGCCCATCTCGATGCCGTCGACCAGGATGAGGGGGCTGCCGTTCTGGATTTCCCACTTGCTGTTGTTCGAGTTGTAAGCCACCGACGTCCCGCCGCGGATATTGAACGAGGGCACGGTGTTGGGCCCTCCGTTGGAGGTGGAGACGTTGAGGTTGGGCACCACGCCTTCGAGGGCCTGCCCGATGCTGGCCACGGGTTTGTTGCGGAGCGTTTCGGAAGATACGGAGGCCACGGCGCCGGTAAGGTCGGCTTTCTTCTGCGTGCCGAAGCCGATAACCACCACTTCGTCGAGGGCCTGGCTTTGGTCGTCGAGCACCACGTGGAGGGTGTTCCGGCGGCGCACGTTTTCCGTTACGGTTTTGTACCCGATGTAGCTGAACACGAGGGTGCCTTGGGGGGGAACGGCGGGGAGGGCGAACTTCCCGTCGACGTCGGTTACGGTGCCGCTGGCTTTTCCTTTTACCTGGATGGTGACTCCGATAAGGGGCTCGCCCGCTTTGTCTTTCACGGTTCCGTGCACGGCGATGTCTTGTGCAAGGAGCTGACAGGTGCCGAGCACGACGCCTATCATCCACATACATACTTTGTTTCTCATTTGTGTGCTTTTTTGTCTGTTTACATAGATGGTTGGATTAACACGGCGGCAAAGCTATGGGCTGCGGGAGGGCGGTTTTGAATAATATTATGTCATTTCGTGTTGAATTTGTATCAGGGGGGGCGGTTCTTTTCCGAAAGAGCCTTTGAAGAAAACTCGGCTTTCTGCATGAAGGCTGGCTGTGCTCCGGCGAGGCCGGGAGTGGCCGTTAACGGCGGACCTTCATTTCTTTTGCCTTGACGCCTAAGTACATGACAAAAATTTC
>DBGBSM010000470.1:0-1524 GCA_048468815.1 Parabacteroides sp. | reverse complement strand
TGTTTGTCGGAAAACCCTTCGTTGGTAGTTTCTTTGGTAAAGCAATTCGGTTCGCAATCCATTATCGGTTCGGTGGATTATAAAAATGAAAATGGCGTAGTAAGGATATATACACATAATGGCACCGTGGCGCTGGATGTAGATTTTAAAACGTATATCGCTTATTTGCAAGAATCGGGTGTGGGTGAATTATACTTGAATTCGATCGATAAAGATGGAACCGGTCAAGGATATGCTTTAGATACGCTTCTTCCTTACCTGACTCATGTGAATATACCGGTAATTTTAGCCGGGGGTGCCGGCAATGTAGCTCATCTTTCCGAATCGATCGTGCATGAAAAGATTGATGCAGTGGCTACGGCGAATCTGTTTAATTTTATAGGAGATGCGTTGCCGAATGCCCGTGCTATGATGATAGAAAAAGGGATTACATTGGCTAATTTTTCCCCAGCTTCCTTGTAAAATGTTTATTGCTGAATTCATAAAGAAAGTAAGATTCGATAAAGGTGCCGACCGGATAGGGCCGGATATTCCTTTTACCCATTGGCGGTTATATTTCCGTTCTTTCATGCAGAAGTTATGTAAAAAGAAATTCGGGTACTGGGGCGAAAACGCTGATTTTCGTCCGGGGGCATATGCTGTAGTTTGTTCTAAGATCTCTATTGGAAGTAATGTCGTGATAAGGCCGGGTACCATGTTGTTTGCCGATGAACGCAGTTCAGGTCCCTCTATTGTAATAGAAAACGATGTCCTTTTGGGATCCGGTATCCATATCTACGTAAATAACCATCGGTTTGTTAAAAGGAAGGGAAAAATATGCCAAGACGATCATACCTTCCCTGAAAACGTAATTTTACGAGAAGGGTGCTGGGTAGGAGCAAACGTGATTATTTTACCAGGTGTGGAGATCGGAGCGTATGCTATTGTCGGAGCCGGTTCGGTGGTGACGAAAACGATTCCGTCCGGTTGTGTGGCTGTGGGCAACCCGGCTAAAGTGATACGCACGATTTGAAAAGTTAGTGGAAAAGAATTCCATATAGAAGCTGGATGAAAAGAAGAATATGAAAAATATTTTATTTTTTGACCGATGTGAACTTACCGAGTTATATGCCCGACTGGGCAATCGTTTGGCCGGAAATATGCATGTAATTCATGTGGCGTATTCGGAAAAAGAACGGGAAATTTTAAAAAACAAGCAGGCTCTCGGTGAAATAATAACGATGGATGAACGGATAAAAGAATTGTTTGAGATCGGAAAGATTGATCCGGAACTTTTAGACCGTATAGACCTGCTGATTCTTCGTAATACCGACGGTCGGTTCAATCTGAATTTGGCACTCCAAAGCGATCGGGGCTTTGCCGTACTTGATTATGAACAAACCTTGTTGGCCGCTCAAGTTTATTATCTGTTTTGGAAAGAAGTGTTGGATAAACAAAAAATCGATTATTTTGTACATGAACCTCCTTCGTTGTATTTTAATCATATAGCTGCTGTTTTGTGTAAAGAGCAAGGAGGTCGATATA
>DBGBSM010000469.1:0-2439 GCA_048468815.1 Parabacteroides sp. | reverse complement strand
CTCTTCTTGGTAGTATTTGCTGATAAATCGTTACTTTTGCCTCGCAAAACAAAACGATGCCGCAGCCCGGAACAACACCCCGGCAAGCCGCAACCTCTCGGGAATCCGTTCATCGGCGGCTAATCTCCGAAAAGGTACGGTAGACGAATCCCGAACGGGAACTCATAAAGGGCTGCTTGCAAGCGCAATCCGTTTCCGTACGCCCAGGAGCGCCCGAAGCAAGCGCAGCGCCGTTACGGCCGGAGCGTATCGGCGAAACCCGAAAGCGTTACCGGTAAGGTGTACGCATCGAATAGCCAACAGCAGGGACGAAGCCGGCGAAACCGGATATTTCCGGCGGTAAAACCGTTATTTTAATTTGAAAACGACATGGTAGTAGCGATCGTAAAATACAATGCAGGAAACATTTACTCGGTAGATTATGCTTTGAAAAGGGTAGGCATCACCCCGGTGGTAACGGCCGACCCCGAAACGCTCTGCAAAGCGGATAAAGTGATTTTCCCGGGCGTGGGCGAAGCGTTCACCACGATGCGCTACCTCCGCGAGCACCGGCTCGACGAAGTTATCGCCTCCCTCAACCAACCGGTATTAGGCATCTGCCTGGGCATGCAACTGATGTGCCGCTTCTCGGAAGAAGGAAATACCGAATGCCTGGGCATCTTCGACACGGAGGTCAAGCGGTTCGCTCCGGAGCGGCATGAGCATAAGGTGCCCCACATGGGATGGAACACCCTCACGAATGTTAAAAGCCCCCTCTTTCCGGCCGATATAGAGAATAAATTTGTTTACTTTGTACACAGCTACTATGTTCCGGTAAACGAACATACGGCAGCCACGACCGGCTACATCCTCCCGTTCAGCGCAGCGCTCCGGAAAAACAATTTTTATGCTACGCAATTCCATCCGGAGAAAAGCGGCGGAACAGGCGAAGCGATTTTAAAGAATTTTCTAACGATATAAGCGTATGATAGAATTGATTCCCGCCATCGACCTGATCGACGGCAAATGCGTACGGCTTACCCAAGGCGATTACGACAGCAAAAAAATATACAACGAAAACCCCGTGGAGGTGGCGCTGATGCTCGAAGACTACGGGATTCGCCGGCTGCACGTGGTAGACCTTGACGGCGCCCGTGAAGGCCGGTTGGTAAATTACCGTGTTTTGGAGCGGATTGCCTCGCGCACTTCGCTGATTATCGACTTCGGCGGCGGCGTACAACGCGAAAGCGACCTGGAAATCGCCTTCGCAAGCGGCGCGCAAATGGTAACGGCCGGAAGCGTAGCCGTAAAGGAACCGGAAACGGTACTGGCCTGGGTGAAGAAGTTCGGCAGCGACAAAATTATCCTCGGCGCGGATGCCTACGACAAGAAAATAGCCATCCACGGCTGGAAGGAAACCACCGATAAGGAACTGATTCCGTTTATACAAGGTTACTACGACCAGGGAATCACGCAGGTAATCTGCACCGATATCCGGAAAGACGGCATGCTGGAAGGACCTTCCGTCGCGCTTTACCGGGAAATCGGGGAAGCGATTCCGATGCTGCGCCTGATTGCCAGCGGCGGAGTAAGCAGCCTCGCCGACATCGAAGCGCTCGACGAGGCCGGGCTGCACGGCGTTATCTTCGGCAAAGCTTTGTACGAAGGAAAAATCCGGTTGAAAGAGTTAGTACGGTTCACCTGATAAAAACAATCGCATCATGTTGGCAAAACGCATCATTCCTTGCCTGGATATAAAAAACGGCACCACGGTGAAAGGCACCAATTTCGTTAATTTCCGCAACGCGGGCGACCCGGTAGAGCTGGGTAAACAATACAGCGAACAGGGAGCCGACGAATTGGTATACCTCGACATCACCGCCTCGCACGAAGGACGCAAAACCTTTACCGAACTGGTTAAAAAGATTGCGGCTCAAATCAACATTCCGTTTACCGTAGGGGGCGGCATCAACGAGTTGCAGGATGTAGACCGGCTGCTCCAGGCAGGCGCCGATAAGGTGTCGGTCAACTCGGCGGCTATCCGCAACCCGCAGTTAATCGAAGACATCGCGTCGCACTTCGGCACGCAGGTATGCGTAGTGGCTATCGACGCCAACTTCGAGGAGGGCGAATGGATTTGTTACCTGAACGGCGGCCGTATACCTACCGAAAAACGGTTGTTCGACTGGGCGAAGGAAGCCGAAGACCGGGGCGCCGGCGAAATCCTGTTTACCAGCATGACGCACGACGGCGTAAAAACCGGCTACCCCAACGAAGCGCTGGCTACCCTGGCCGACCGGCTGCACATTCCGGTAATCGCATCGGGCGGAGCCGGCGAAAAGGAACATTTCCGGGATGCCTTCGTTTTAGGAAAAGCCGACGCCGCACTGGCTGCCAGCGTGTTTCATTTCGGCGAAATCGGCATCGGCGAACTGAAACGATATCTGCGCAGCGAAGGAA
>DBGBSM010000468.1:0-3961 GCA_048468815.1 Parabacteroides sp. | reverse complement strand
GATTCAGAGCGCTGCCATACACGCCCAGGAAGAAGTAAACTACGATGAATCGAAGATTCCTCCGTACGTACTTCCCGAACTGCTTACCTCCCGGAACGGTACGAAAATCACGTCCGGCACCGAATGGGAAAAGATACGCAGGCCGGAGCTCTTCAGCTTATACGAAAACCAGGTATTCGGCCAGTCGCCCGCCCGTCCGGAGCAGCTTCGTTTTAAAATCCTGACCGAAGATACCCGGGCCCTCGACGGCTTAGCCACCCGGAAAGAAGTAGCTATGTACTTCACTGAAGAAAATACTCGCTACGTAACGGTACTGATGTATTTGCCTAACAAGCGGGAAAAGCCCGTACCTGTTTTTCTCGGACTGAACTTTAAAGGGAATCATTCCGTTAGCACGGACCCGGGAATTACCATTACCGAAACGTGCCTGAAACAAGGAAATAAAATGCACCCGCGCGGTTCCGAAGCGCCCCGGTGGCCGATAGAAATGTTACTGGAAAATGGGTACGGAGTGGTGACCGTACAAAACAGCGATATAGAGCCCGACAAGGATACCGGTTTCCGCGAAGGGTTGCATCCGCTGTTCTATGCCCCGGGACAAACGGCTCCCCGGCCGGATGAATGGGGTACCCTGGCTGCCTGGTCGTTCGGCCTGAGTTGCATCATGGATTATTTAGTAACCGACAGAGATGTGGATTCGCAGAAAGTCGCGGTAATAGGGCATTCGCGAAACGGCAAGGCGGCTTTGTGGGCCGGAGCGATGGATACACGTTTCGCTATCGTCATCTCCAACGATTCGGGCTGCGGGGGTGCCGCGTTGTTCCGGAGACGAATCGGCGAAACGGTTCGGGTAGTAAATAAAATGTTCCCCCACTGGTTTTGCGCAAACTTCAGGCAATATAACGATAAGGAAGACGAGCTCCCTGTAGACCAGCATGCATTGATTGCATTAATCGCTCCCCGCCCGGTGTATGTGGCCAGTGCGGAAGGCGATCGTTGGGCCGACCCGAAAGGTGAATTTCTGTCGACCGTTTACGCTTCGCCGGTATACGAGCTTTACGGGTTACAAGGGATGAGCGTACGGGAGATGCCGGAACTTAACATGCCGGTAACGGACGGCCATATCGGCTACCATATCCGGCCCGGCGAGCATAATATCAAGCTATACGACTGGCAGCAATATGTAAGATTTGCGGACAAGTTCTTCAAAAAAACGAAATAACTTGTAAACTGGCCTTTGCGCAGCAGTTTAACGTCCTCCACCGTGCCGCACGAGCGCTTGCCGAAGTAAAAATCCGAGTCGTCGTGCAGCACTTTTATAAAGCGGAATAAAAAATCCCTTTATCGTGCACGCACGACAAAGGGATTTTCCGAAAAAAGTAGTTGCCGTGCCGCACGACAGCCTGCCAAAGCGTAAAAATATCCTTCCGTGCGACACGATAGCCTGTCGGAGCGTAAAAAACCTCGGTCGTGCGGCACGATAACCAGCCGAAACGAAAAAATGTCCTTCCGTGCAGCCCCGACAGACTGCCGGAGCAAAAAAATGAACCGTCGTGCAGCACGGCCTGCCTGCCGGCAACGAAAAAACCGGCAACCACTTGCCTGGTTCAGCTCAAATCTCGCAAATTCTTCGTACCTTCGTCTCCTAATCGACCGATAATACGTATTTACTCCTGATGAAGCTCTGCATATAGCTACGCTCGACGAATAGCCCCTTTCCCATCCCGCTATTCGGCTTCCGGCAAATAACCGTTATTTGCCACAGAGATTTACTACCCTTTTATTTACGATTTACCGGACAACAGGCTGCCTGTACGCAGCCCGGATGTTCGCGTTACAACTTCGTATCGAGCAATGAATTATACATACAAGCAAATCTGGCTCATCAACCTCCCTGTGACGATGAGCATCTTAATGGAACAACTGATTAATATTACGGATGCCGTTTTTTTAGGACATGTAGGAGAAACGGAGTTGGGCGCCTCGGCCATCGCCGGCATTTATTACCTGGCTCTCTATATGCTCGGATTCGGCTTCAGTATCGGACTGCAAGTGATGATTGCCCGTAGCAACGGAGACCAGCAGTACCTCCGAACAGGCCGAACATTTTTCCAGGGCCTCTGGTTTTTATCGGTGCTGGCCGTAGTGCTTTGCCTGTCGGTTCGTACGGTTTCGCCCCTCATCCTGAAAAGATTGATTTCATCGCCGGAAATTTACCAGGCGGTGATGCAGTACTTGGAATGGCGCAGATTCGGATTGTTATTCTCGTTTCCATTCCTGGCTATCCGCGCTTTTTTCGTCGGGATAACGCGAACCGGAGCACTGTCGCGGGCGGCTGCCGTAGCGGTGGCGGTGAATATTCCGCTCAACTATTTCCTCATATTCACGCTCGGTTTAGGAATTTCGGGAGCGGCCATCGCTTCGACGTTAGCGGAAGCTGCTTCTTTTCTCGCGCTTTACATGTATATGCGAATAAAGACGGACAGGGAAAAATACGGATTGCAACCGGTTTTCGACAAACAACTGTTGCAACAGGTACTGATCCTTTCGGTGTGGAGTATGTTCCATGCATTCATCAGCGTTGCCCCTTGGTTTCTGTTTTTCGTAGCTATCGAGCACATCGGAAAAACGGCGCTCGCTATCTCGAATATCACCCGGAGCGTTTCTACGCTCTTTTTCGTAATCGTGAACTCGTTTGCCGTTACCGCCGGCTCGCTGGTAAGCAATGCGATCGGAGCGGGTGAAAGCCATGCGCTTTTCCATATCTGCCGGAAAATTCTGAAACTAGGGTACACCGCAGGATTTCCGCTGATAGGTCTCGCGTTAATATGCAACCGGTGGATTATCGGTTTTTATACGGATAATGCCTCATTGGTACAGGCAGCCTTCGTTCCCTTTGCCGTAATGCTGTTGAATTATACTTTCGCGTTGCCCGGATACGTATATCTGAATGCCATAAGCGGAACGGGAAAAACACAAGTCACTTTTCTCTTCCAGGTAACCACCACAGTGGTTTACCTGCTCTATCTGTACTGGCTAAGCCAATATACGAATGCATCGCTGGCTGTTTATTTCACCGCCGAGTATCTGTTTGTAATACTACTGGCCGTACAATCCGTTATTTATTTAAAATACAAAAAGCTATGATGAAAAAAATTTATCCGCGTACGGGCGACCGGCAAACGGTATACCTGAATGCCGTAGTAAAAGACCCGCAAATCGAAATAGGCGATTATACCATTTATAACGATTTTGTTTCCGACCCGTTGCTGTTCGAAAAGAACAACATATTGTACCACTACCCCATCCACCGGGAAAAATTAGTGATAGGCAAGTTCTGCTCCATCGCTTGCGGCGCGAAATTCCTGTTCAATTGCGCCAACCATACGCTGCAATCGTTATCGACCTATACCTTTCCGTTGTTTTACGAAGAATGGGGATTGGACAAGGCGAACGTAACCGCAGCGTGGGACCATAAAGGCGACATCGTGATAGGAAACGATATATGGGTCGGGTATGAGGCGATGATTATGGCCGGCGTTCGTATCGGTGACGGGGCGATTATCGGTGCCCGGGCGGTTGTAACCAAAGACGTGCCTCCGTATTCCATCGTGGGCGGTGTACCTGCCAAAGAAATACGGAAACGGTTCGATGCGGATACAATTGTCCGGTTGCAGGAGCTGAAATGGTGGAACTGGCCGTTCGATAAGATACAAGCCTGTTTACCGGCTATTGCCCGGGGCGATTGGGAGGAATTAGCGAATGCCGTAAAGTAATAAAGGCGGCATCCTTCTCCTCTCTCGCAAAATTCAACAGCTGTTTCCCGATTTTCTTTCTTACCAACGGACAAATGATTATTTTTTGCCTGGCAGAACAGTAGCAGCCATTAATCGCAGTAAGTAAAGGTCGCTCGCTGCGATTAGTGTGCCTGCACTACCTGATAAAGACGGAAATATTATTT
>DBGBSM010000467.1:0-2369 GCA_048468815.1 Parabacteroides sp. | reverse complement strand
CCGGTCGTATTTCCGGTTTCTGTATTATAGCGTACCTTTGCTGCGAAGAATGAAACGAAGATAGGTTGCGCCTCGGCATAATCGAAGAAGGGCTTTGCTTCTGCCCTCGGCTTGCACTACTTTTCTCTGAAAAGAGAAGATAGGCTTCGCCTCGACATAATCAAAGCAAGCTTTGCTTCTGTGCTCGGCTTGCACTATCTTTGCCAAAAAGAAAGCGAAAAGATGAAAAAAACGATAACCGGAGCGATGATAGTCCTGTTGGCCGTTACGCTCCTTGCCTCGTGTACCGGAGGCAAGCGCTACTACGAAGAAAGCGGCAGTGTTTTCCATACCGTTTACCATATTAAGTACGAATCCGAACGGCCGCTTACCGAGCAAATCGGAGCCGAGTTGAAGCAGTTCGATTTGTCTCTCAACCCGTTCAATCCCGCTTCGGTAATATCGAAAGTAAACCGGAACGAGCCGGTGGAGGTCGACGCGTGGTTCGCCGAAGTTTTTACCAAGGCGCACGAAGTGTCCGAACATTCGGGCGGCGTATTCGATATTACCTGCGCCCCGTTGGTGAACCTTTGGGGATTCGGGTTCAGTAGAAAAGACAGTATTACCCCGCAGGCAATCGACAGTATCCGGCAATTGGTGGGATACGAAAAAGTGCGGCTCGAAGGCAACCGGGTGGTAAAAGACGACCCGCGCATCCAGTTGAACGCCTCGGCAATTGCCAAAGGCTATTCGTGCGACGTAATCGCCCGTCTGCTGGAACAGAACGGGGTGGAGAATTACATGGTGGAAATCGGAGGCGAGATTGCCGTGAAAGGGCATAACCCGAACGGCAATTGCTGGAGTATCGGCATCAACCGGCCCGAGTACGATACGTCGGGATTGGCGAACGACGTGGAAGAAATTCTCCGGTTGTGCGGGAAAAAAGGAGTGGCTACCTCGGGCAATTACCGTAATTTTTACGTGAAAGACGGCCGTATTTACGCCCACACCATCGACCCGCGTACCGGCTATCCGGCCGAGCAGAATATCCTGAGCGCCACCATCGTGGCTCCCGACGGCATTACCGCCGATGCGTACGCCACCGCTTTTATGGCGCTGGGTACCGAAGCCGCGGTACGGATGGCGGCCGCTATCCCCGACATCGACTATTTTATTATTTATGCCGGCGACGACGGCCGGCAACGAATTACCTATTCGCCCGGCATGGTGCAGTATATGCCCGACCGGAAAGAGTTGGCGGAACTGGAGAACCCATAAAAAGGCAACCGGTCGATTTTTTTATTGCGCCCCGAGGAGCGACAAGATTTTAGCCGCCACTTCGTTGTTTTCCATTACCCCGTTGAACCGTTCGGCCGAAGGACCGTAAGCAAAGATAGGAACCATTACCGGCGTATGCCCTTTCGTGCTGAAACTCCCTTCCAAAGAAGCGCGTTCTATATCGCCCCCCTTGATACTCAGGCCGCCCGTTTCGTGGTCGGCGGTAACGAGTACCAGCGTCTCGCCGTCTCTATCGGCGAACGCTAACGCTTCCGATACAGCCCGGTCGAAATCTAACACCTCCCGGATTACGCCGGCGAAGTTATTTTCGTGCGCCCTTTTATCGATTTGTGCCCCTTCCACCATCAGGAAGAAGCCCTTCGTCTTTTTCCCGTTTAGGAAAGCGATGGCATTTTTCGTGGTTTCGGGCAGAAATTCTCCCCTTCCGTCGAGCTTGCCAACCACGTCTTTTTCATAAGCTGCTACCGCAATCTTTTTCGCATGCCGGTGACGGGGTACTTCCCGGAAATCGTTCAGTACCGTAAACTGCCTGCCGGTTAATTCTTGCTTATATTCCGGAAAAAACTTATCGAACTGAGCATCGGAACCACCGGCTACGAAACTCAGTTCACTGCCGGGTAACTCGGAAAGGATTTCCTTCGACATCCCTCTGTCCGGTCGATGCGCGAAGAAGGCCGACGGAGTAGCCCCCGAAATCAGGTCGGTAGTTACCACTCCGGCACCGTAATACATCCCGGCAATCCGTTGGGGAATGTTTTTGAGCGCTCTGTCGTCCCTGTCTACCCCGATGGCTCCGTTATGGGTCTTCGAACCGGTGGAATAAGCCGTACCCGAAGCACCGGAGTCGGTAATGAATTTATTGCCCGACTGCGTTTTTACCAGTCCGACGACAGGCATGTTCGTAATGGATAATTCATTGTGGTTGGCATACATACCCGATGCCAGGTGAGTAAGCCCCATGCCGTCGCCGATAAGCAGGATGACGTTTCTTACCCCGGTGTCCCGGAAACAGCCGTCTCCTTTCGGTATATACGCTCGGTGGAAAGTGGTGTTTTCGTACTTCAGGTGTACGTTTTCCTGAGAAGAAAGCG
>DBGBSM010000466.1:0-3721 GCA_048468815.1 Parabacteroides sp. | reverse complement strand
CGTTTGTTTGTCATTACTGGTTATGCAGGCCATTTCCCGATAGCCCCGGCCTGCCAGGTTTCCGGCAAATGCGTATTTTAATTTTAATCATAATAAGGAAGAGAGTATGTTCGATTTCAAAACAGCTGCGGTAGAAGCAGTCGGTAAAAGCAGTACCAAACGTCCTACGCATGTATTCAGACAATTTCCGGAGAATCCGGATTTTTATTATCCGGAAATCAACGTACGCGAAATCATCAGGCGGCACGGCTCGCCCGAGTGGCGCGCCGGCGTACTCACCAACGAACTGCACGGCCATTTAGGTATTTATGCCATCATCGGCGTGAAGATGGGAATACGGGCCAACGAATTGCTAGGTACCCGCCTCGACGACATCCGGGTACTTTCGTACGCCGGTTCCAGACCGCCGCTCAGTTGCATGAACGACGGACTCCAGGTAAGTACGGGCGCCACCGTAGGACACGGCTTATTTCAGGTGGCCGACGTGAAGAACGTTCGCCCCGAAGCTACCTTTTCGTTCTGGAACAGCGAAGTCGCCCTACAACTGAAACCCGAGTACTCGGTTTTGATTCAGGATAACATCGCCGACGGCATTTGCCGGTACGGTACCCATACCGAGGCATATTGGGAATACGTCAGGAACCTGGCTATCCGCTACTGGCTCGAATTCGACCGTCACGAAATTTTTTATCAGCTATAGTATTTTTTTGCCAAACCTTCGTTTTTACTTTTTTGTACTTCGCCCTTCTTTCCGGTGTCGTCCGGAAAGGGGCGAAGGCAAATACTGCCTCCCACGCATCCCGTATTCCAATAAAAATCCGTACGTTTGTGTTTTAGCTATCAGTTTATCGGTTCATTATAAAAACAGGTATATATGAAAAAACGGAATCTTTTATTCAACGCATTGCTCCTGATGCTATTCGTATGTGGCGCGGCAGCGCAGCAAAGCCAGGTGCTTCCGGTCGATACGAACCTCCGGTACGGCAAACTGCCGAACGGCTTAACCTATTATATCCGGCATAACGAACAGCCGAAAGACCGGGCCGATTTTTATATCGCCCAACGGGTGGGCTCCATGCAGGAAGAGGATTCGCAATCGGGATTGGCGCATTTCCTGGAACACATGGCATTTAACGGTACCGCCAACTTTCCCGGAAAGAACATGATTAATTACCTCGAAACCATCGGTGTGCGTTTCGGCGAGAACCTGAATGCCTACACCGGCTTCGACGAAACCGTATACAATATCAGCAACGTGCCTGTTACCCGTCCGGGAATCGTAGACTCGTGCCTGTTGATTTTACACGACTGGTCGAACGCGATTGCGCTCGAAGGCGATGAAATCGACAAAGAGCGGGGCGTAATCCACGAAGAATGGCGTACCCGCGGAAATGCCCAGATGCGGATGCTCGACCAGCAGTTGCCCGCCATGTTTCCGGGCAGCAAGTATGCCGACCGGTTACCGATAGGAAAGATGGACGTGGTGGATAATTTCAAATACGACGAACTGCGCAACTATTATAAAAAATGGTACCGCCCCGACTTGCAAGCCATTATCGTGGTAGGCGACATCGACGTAAACCGGGTGGAATCGGAGTTGAAACGGATTTTCGCCGATGTTCCGGCGCCTGTCGGTGCAGCCGAACGCGAAATGTATCCGGTACCCGACAACGCCGAGCCGCTCGTTTCCATCGCTACCGACAAGGAAGCCACCAATACGATTTTATACATTTTCTACAAACACGACATAATGCCGGCCAAGCAGTACGCAACCACCGACGGCTTTATCCGCGATTACCTGCGCCAGGTGAGCAGCGAAATGATGAATACCCGTTTCAACGAAATCGTGCAGAAAGCCGATCCGCCTTTCGTTTATGCCATGAGCGAAGACGGGCCGTTCCTGATTGCCAAGACGAAAGACGCCTGGATGGCGGCCGCACTGGCGAAAGAGGGCGGAATAGACGATGCGCTGGCAGCGCTGGTACGCGAAACGCAACGGGTGAAAAAATACGGATTTACCCCCTCCGAATACGAACGGGCGCGCACCAACGTATTGAAGCGATACGAGTCGCTTTACAAAGACCGCGACAAACAAAAGAACGGCACGTATGTAAGCGAGTACGTGAACCACTTTACCGACGGCGGTTATATTCCCGGTATCGAAACGGAATACCGGCTGATGGAGCAACTGGCTCCGCAGATTCCCGTGGAGGCTGTAAACCGGTTCGTACAAAGCCTGATTACCGATGAAAACGTGGTTATCGGACTCACAGGTCCCGAAAAAGAAGGGCTGTCGTATCCTTCGCCCGACGAGTTGCTCGCTGCGTACCGCACGGCGCAACAGGAAGAGGTAACGCCTTACGAAGACACGGTAAGCAACGAACCGCTGCTCAGCGAACTGCCGGCTCCCGGGAAAATCGTTTCGGTAAAGGAGAATCCGCTTTTCGGTAATACGGAACTGGTGCTGTCGAACGGTATGCGGGTGAATCTGAAGAAAACCGATTTCAAAGAAGACGAGATACTGGTAACCGCCAGCAGCAAAGGCGGCTCCATCCTGTTCGGCGAAGAAGATATTCCGAATATCAAAGCGTTTAACAGCGTGATGGACATCAGCGGCCTGGGTAATTTTACCGCCGTGGAGTTAGGCAAATTACTGGCCGGAAAGAAAGTATCGCTTTCCACCGGGTTGGGTACCGATTACGAAAAGATGAACGGCACGGTATCGCCGAAGGATATGGAAACGCTGTTCCAGTTGATTTACCTGGCTTTTACGGCACCCAAGCAAGACCGGGAAGCGTTCAGCTCGTTTATCGGCCGGATGAAAGCGCAACTGCAAAGCCTCGAAGCCGACCCGATGGTGTCGTTCAGCGACCGGGTAAACAACCTGGCTTACGACGGGAATCCCCGGAAAACCCGGTTGAAAGCAGCCGATTTGGATAAAGTGGATTACGACCGCGTTTTCGAAATGTACAAAGAAGTGTTCGGCAATCCGTCCGACTTCGTATTTACGTTCGTAGGCAATATCGACACCGATTCGATTAAGCCGTATATCGAGCAGTACCTCGCCTCGCTTCCGGCAGGCAAACCGCTTCCGGCCGCCCGACCGGTAAACCTGAGCCTGCATAAAGGAAAAGCGGTCGATCACTTCGAACGGCCGATGGAAACGGCGAAAGCGGCAACGCTCAACTTATACTCCGGCCAGATGGATTACACGCTGGAGAACCGGATTGCCGCCACGATGCTGAAGCAAATCTTAGACATCGTGTATGTGGAAAAGGTACGCGAAGAGGAAAGTGGAACATACGGCGTACAGGTGGGCGCGAATATTTCCACCTATCCGTTAGGGCAAACGGTATTACAGATGTACTTCGATACCGACCCCGCCAAACAGGAAAAGCTGAACGGCATCGTGCACGCCGAACTGGAGCGTATCGCGAAAGAAGGGCCGCGCGAAGCCGATTTCAACAAAACGAAAGAGAACATGATTAAGAAGCATGCCGAAAGGTTGCAGGAAAACGGCTACTGGCTGAACGTAATCGACGATTATTATTACTACGGAACGGACGCCAAAACCGAATACGATGCGATTCTGCAATCCATGACGCCGGCCAAGATACAGGCTTTCACCGACGCCCTGCTGAAACAAGGCAACGTAGTGGAGGTAGTGATGATACCCGAGAAGACAGCCAAATAAGAAAGTAGAACACAGAGACACGGAGGC
>DBGBSM010000465.1:0-6956 GCA_048468815.1 Parabacteroides sp. | reverse complement strand
ATATCGTTTCGTTCGAAGTAACGTTCGATACCGGCTGGGACGGCACCGCAGACGGAAGCGGGCGCCTCCTATTGCGGCTCTCCGCTTCCGTCTGCGGTGCCGTCCCAGCCGGTATCGAACGTTACTTCGAACGAAACGATATGTTCCTGGGCGTCGGTACGGAAGGTGGTGGTGATTTCGGTCAATTGGTTACGCACGATTTGCAGCGTATCCGGAATTTCCCGGTCGAATACCGGTTCGTCGGCATTATCGGCATACAGTTTCAACCGGTAGGTCGAATGCCGTCCGGCCACGGTGGGAAACGTGCCGATTACATAGTCAGGCGCCGTTGCGCGGGTAACCGGCGCTATCGGAAAGTGCCGGGTAGCCGTTACCGGGTCGCCGTCGTAGTCGCCGCAAACCGTTTTTTGCCCGTATACCCGGTCGAGCGTTACTTCGGCGGCCGTAATGTTGCCGGGCAGGTTCACGAACCGGGAGCGCACTACCCCGTGCGCCCGTTGCAGCCCTGCATCGAAGGTCTGCTCGCAGTTGCAGTCTACTGTGAACGGGAATACGCAGGTGAAATAGTCGCCGGTGGTGTCGGCGCCCGGATAATGGAGCACGAACTCGTTCCGGTCGGCGCCTGTGCCGGTAAGCACGCCCGGGGCCCGGCAGTTGCTCATCGCTACCAGCGTATAATCGCCCCAGGCCAGGGCGGGGAAGTCGAATACGTAGGCCGGTGCGTTGTAGGCCGACAGGTCGTCGGCTACTCCTTGCCCGATAAGCCGGTCGCCTTGATACAGGTAGTAAGCTATATCCTGCAGGCGCAGGTTGAACGCGGCCTCGCGCGAGGCCAGCGGGTCGGCGCTCGTGTTACGGAACTTTTCCACGTACAGGTTAATCTTCACATGTCCGGTTTCCGGCGGGTTGCCGGGTTCGGGCGGACATTCGTCTAACGTTTCGTTGATACACGCTCCCAAACTCAGGAGGCATAACAGGCAGGTGATGATTTTCGTATCCATAGCTTATTTGTTTACTTCTGTAACATCCTGGTCTTGATTCCACAGGTAATACGGGCTGAACAGGTACTCTTCCGGCGTCAGCGGACGCCCGTTTCCATCGGTCGCTACCCCTATTTTTACCCTGCTTTCTTGTGGCTGGACGCATTCCAGCGCAATTCCGCTTACCGAGTTGATTTTCAGTACGCCTGTGAGCGGCTCTCCTTCGTAATGGAATCCTTCGTACGGATACTCACCCGAAGGGCCGGTAAGGCTTTTGATTTCAACGGTGTAAGGTACGCCTTGTGTCTGGCCGGGGTCGGCTATCAGGTAAAGGGCCGGGTCGGTGCTGTTGAGTTCCACCATCCGGTACATCCTGCCGTCTCTATCGGTACGCCATTTATCGCTGAACGAAGTAGTGGAGGCGTAGTAATCGAATTGCTTCCAGGGTTTTTCCGTATCGGTGTAAGGCATGCCGGTTACGTCGAGACCTTCGCAGAATACATAGCCTTCTTGTGCCCGGAAAGTAGCTTTCATGAAATAGGCATAGTTGCCGAACGAGAAGGCGTCCGGGTCGTTCGTCTCCGTTTTTTTCAGTAATATCTGGAATTGCCCTACTTTCCGGGTCAGCGTAACGGTCGGCTCCCGGCCGGTCGCTTCGGTATGGAGGTCGCCGTTCTTTTCCACGATAAAATCGACGGAGCCGGTAAACAACTCGCGGGTGAGCGAAATGCAATCGGGTTGGTACGAATCGTATGCGTACCGGCAGATGCAGGGAAACTTTTCGCCCGGTTTGCCTTCTGTATAGACCCGGTCGCCCGGTTTCAGGGATTTATCCCATATTACGCACCGGGAGTTCAGGAACACGGCGAGCTTGTAAGTGCCCGGGCGCAGTTCCATCGTTACGTTGCCTACGGGCCCGTCGTCTCTTACTTCGATATCCCACCAGCCAGTAGAGCCGGTCGTGGTATTTCCGAGGTGGCTGTTTTCGATTTGCTCGATGTACCACGAATCTTCGATTTTCTTCAACAGCACGTATTTGTAATCTTTATACAATCCGCTTTTTATCGGAGTGGCCGCCTTAGTCATCGGAAGGTAACCGGTACCGGTTTCTATGTCGGGGCTGCCGTTCAGTTGCAACTCGAAGTTTACCGGTACGGCGCCTTCCGCCGGTTCGTCGTTCCGGCCGCCGGGCACCTCGTCGTGCTCGCATGCACAAAACAGGCCGGAAATAAATGCTAACAGGAACATATATTTTACCATATCCTTTTTCATTTTAGGTGATTATTCGTATCCCAGTCCAGTACCAGTTGCAGCGAAGCGTTCACCGGCACGTCGATAATCCGGTCGCACCGGATACCGCCTTTACTGAGGGTGATATAGTCCGGAATGATTTTCAGCGCTTTCGTTTGTGCATAGTCGGTAAGGCGGAGCGGTAATTCCTTCTTTTGATACTGCACGGTGCCGTCCGTACCGGTTACCGGCGTGGTGTCGTAATACCGGAACAGGAGCGAAACCTCCATGTTCCCGTCCGAAGGGAAGAAGCAGGGGCCCTCTATCCGTACGGCGCCGCGTATTCCCTCGCCGTACGGGAGCAGGTCGTTTTCCGGTTGGGGCACCGTTACTTTATAAGTATCGTCCTGCTGTGGCGCGAGAGTTTGTACCTGGCTTTTTCCGGTGCGGCCGGCCGGATGTGTCTGTCCGCCGGCATCCAGCCATAACGCCTGTTCGGGATTCGTGTAAGTAACCGCTATTTCGTATACGCGGTCGATTACCGAGTTTACTTGTTCCGATACGATGTTTACCGGTTGTTCCACGCCGCTCCCTTCGGCCGTTCGGAAGAAGGCGAATGCCATTTGCCCTACCAGTCGCAGCAAGTCGGTTTCTACGGTTTTCGTATCCAGCAGGCGCGTGCCCGAAATGTCTTCTACACTGTAATAGTTGTAGGGGCTCAGTTCTGCTTGCTGCCGGACGATAAACAAGGTGTCGTTCCAGTGGGCTTCTCCGGTCAACCCGGTTCCGTTTCGTTGCGACAGTGCGATTTCCGGCGTTTCGGCCGGCGTGGCGAGGAAGAGAAACCGGTAATCGGTATTTCTCATTTCTTCCGGGGCGAACTGGTATTGTCCGTCGGTTCCGGCCAGTATCAGGCTATCTTTGAGCCGGTAGTCGTTGGTGCCGGCCTCCGTTTCGAAAATATACATCGTGGTGGTCAGCCCCGGCGCGGCTTCGCTTCCGGTTGCCGTGCGTACCGAAACCGGAAAGGTGCCGGCGGCGGTATCGGGGACGGATTCCGCTTCGTGCTCGTCGCTACAGGCGAAAAGCGCCGCCAGGCCGGAAATACAGGCGATGCATCCGGCTATTCGTGTGCTATCTATTCGTTTCATTCGGATTCGTATTGTTTTGTTAGTACCACATTCCTTCGTCGCCTTCTGTTTCGGCGGTAATCGGAGTCAGATCCGCATGGATACGGATGTCTACCGGAACATCGGGCTCGTCCGGTATATCCGGTTCGTCCGGCACGTCGGGAGGCGTAGAGTCCGTATAGATTCTCAAGGTGAGCCGGAGCTGGTAATTCCGTTTCAAGGTTATTCCTTCCGTAATTTCGCAAGCAAGCGCTTCACCTGGCAATGCGGAGCCGGCTGCCGGGCGCATGTCGAACCGTACGGCTTGTTGTCCGGTTCCCGTGGCGGAAGGAAACAGGAACGGCCCTTCTATTACGGCGCTTCCGTCATCATTGAAAACAGCCAGCGCCGGATCGAGCGCGAACCGGGTGGTTCCGTAGCCGTATCCGCCGGCCGGCGTACACCCTTCGCCCGTTCCGGTAAACGTAACGTCGATGGCGGCAAGGTCGTTTTTCAGCGGATGCTCGCCGGCTGTATAGGGAATAAGCGAGGCCGTGCCGTTCTGCCGGTCGTAATGTTCTATCTTTATCATCACTTTGGCTGCGGCCCGTTTCATCAGGCAGCTTACCGTGTCGTCGGCTTGCACGGGATGTGCCGTCGCACCTTCTCCGTCCGGGTATTGCAAATACAGTTCGTCGGCGGGTAAGAGGGCGCCGTTCTCGTCTTTCCGGTTCAGGAAAACCACTTCGTCGAACCGCGTGGCCGGTGTGAGTTGCCCGGGGGTGAGCCGGGTGTTGTTCCCGTACGAAGCGGCGAACAGGAATTTATATACGTCGGGCTTCAACCGGGCTGTGGCTTTTCCTTCGTTCCATCCTTCCCGGACGGTTTGTTCGTAAAAGAAGTCGTTTCCGTTCTTACGGAAGATGTGTACTTCGGGCGTAAGCGCAGCCGGTAGGGAGGCGGCTTCCGGCATCCGGAAGGCAATTTCTACCTTTCCTTCGTCTGCGGCCGCCCCGTTTTCCGTGTCCGGAGTTCCGCCCGTATCCGGTAATCGGTCGTTGCGGTCGGTACAGGCACCCAGTGCCAGCAGGCACAACGCTCCGATACTCAATTTGTTCATCGTCTTATTCATCATCATCGCATTCGAGTTTGTCAAACTTATACCTGTTTTGTATGGAGACTATTTATTCCATTCGCTGCAAATTGCTCTCCGCTTCCCGGCTTCCGTACGCTTTCGCCTTTTCGAAACAGGCTTTGGCTTCCGGAAGGCTTCCTTTCATAAGCAGCCATACGCCCTGGTTATTCTGGGCTTCGGGGGCGTCTTTCACCCGGTCGAGGTAACGGCGCGCCTTTTGCAGGTTTCCTTCCAGTAACGCCGCGGCTGCGGCGTTGTTATTCGCGGTTACGTTGTCGGGGTAATACCGGGCGGCCGTTTCGAATACCTCGTTGAACTCGCGTGAGCCGGTGGGGTAGGTTTCGGCAATCAGGAACAACTCGTTCAGGCTGAGTTGCTGCGGAGCTGTCCGCCATACTTTTCTCCCTTCTTCCGGAGTGAACGGAACTACCGTATAGTGCAGGATGCAATCTACCCGCCGTAACGGGGGATAAGCCTCTTCGAGCAGTACGCGGTAGGTGGCGCCGTTGTCGAGTTGCCGGATGCGGGCGTCGCGGGCATCCGGATTTTGCACGTTGCGGATGATACCGGTTACTTCCTCCCGGTACGGCAAGCCCGATTGCTCTACCCATCGGCGTACTCCGTCCCAATCTTCCGAACGGCCTTCGGACGAGAACGGGCAGCGGGCGCCGGTATGCTTTTTTTCTAAATGGGTTTTCAGGGAACGGGCGCGCGCTTCCGACAGGCGGGTGTTATAGGCGTAATTACCTTCGGGCGACGCGTACCCTATCAGTTCGATGCCTTGGCAGTCGCAGTTGGAGTCGGTTACTACCTCGCCGATCAGGGTGTCTAATTTCCGGAGTTCGCCGGCGTTGTCGCCCATGCCGGCCAGAATAACCGATTGACCTTGCGGAAAAGTTAAATAGGCTTCGCCTTTTTCCGTTCGGTTCTTGATGGTTTCCACCTCCGGTACGATAAACATAACCTGGGGCGCGTAGTCCGGGGTTTCTGGGGCTGCCGTTCCTAACGGAAGAGAGGCAAGCTGTTGCCGGCAGTCGGCACAGCCGGATAGCCCGGCGGTCAGCTCTGCTTGTGCGCCGGTCATCCAGGGCTCGAACGGAATGGCTGCGTCGTAATGTATCCGGCCGTTCCGGTTATGTTCTACCCGGATAATTCGTTCGTAAGAGGGCGGCGTTTCGTTCGGATAACCGAGCGCTTCTTTCCGGTGGTTCGCTTTCATCCGTTTATATCCGGTAAGCAGCACTGCCGGCCATTCTACCGTGTCGGTCCGGCGTACGAGGAGCGGTTGCAGAACCAGTTGCTCCTGCGACGAGATATGCATTCCGGAATAGTCGGCCGTAAACCGGAGGCGTAACGAGTCGCCTTCCCGGCCGAGGTAACTTTGTTCTATCCGCAGCGGTTCCGCCGGAACACGCGTCTGCGATTTTGCCGGTACGGTCATGCAACAGGCCGCTACCGTACATCCTATGTATAAGGTTTTGATTGTCATAGTGTACAGGTTTATTTGAGGATATACACGATACTGATACCCGCTTTCGTGGGGCCGAAATAGTTACGGTGGTCCGATTTGATTTTGCTTCCGCAATCGGCGCAGGGATATTTGTCGTAGGCCAGCCGGGCATAGCCTATCCCGATGGTTACTTCGAGGTTCCAGCGATCGCTCAGTATCCACTGGTAACCGTACGAAATGCCGCCTCCGTACAAGTCGCCCTGGTATCGGTTGTTCCGGATGTTATCGTTGAACGACAAACCGCCTACGTTGTAGTGGGCGTACAGGGCATGCACGCCCAGGAAACTCCCGTTGAACTTTTCGCAAAACCAATACCGGTACTCCGGTTGCACCAACACATGTTTCCACCGGGCTTTACCGAATTTCCAGGGATTGTAGTTCCCGGAGATGTCCAGTGTGCTCTTATCGCCCGTCCCGAATTCGAATCCGAGGTTGAGCGTGGTCGTCGCGTCGTATAAAAGATTGGTTTTAACCGCCGCCTTTTGTCCGTACGCCAGCAAGGTCGTAGCTAAAATCAATATGCCTGTAAAGATCGATTTCTTCATTCTTCCCCTTTTTTGTATTTAAACCTACTTTTGCTTCATCGTCTCTTTTTAACTCGTATACTGCCTCTTGCGGAAGCGTAGCTATATATATAAGCGATTGGTTTACTGTACAGTAGGATATGCATAAAGACATATCGGGAAAATAATCGCTTGTATATAACCGCTTTATACCGTAAAAGAAGTAGAGCCGTTTGTTTTTTTGTTTGATAGTAAAACAGTTACGCGGAGAGAATGCTTTTAGGAAGACTCTTAATAAAGAATAAAAAAACACGTATATCGTAAGATTATATCAATTTATATGGATGTTTTTATATTGAAATAAAATGGGAGGTGAGGCGGACAATATGGATTTGTTCTGTTTTCCGTTTACCGGATAAGCATTTATTTCCGAGCCTCCGGAAAGGGGGCAGGTTAAAAATTGTAACAGGTAACCAGTAGTTTTGCCGG
>DBGBSM010000464.1:0-3373 GCA_048468815.1 Parabacteroides sp. | reverse complement strand
TATACTAACCCGATAACTTATTAAAATGAAAAAATTTATTTGTATGTTTCTGTTGGGCGCCTCGTTGCTAACGGGTACGGCACAGGAAAAAGTGTTTCAAATCAACGAAGTATCCGTTATTAATTATGGCGACGGGAGGTTGCTGTTCCGGCAGCAGGATGCCGACAAAACTCCCTTGCAGGGCGAGCAGCGTATTATCGACGGTTACCGCTCGGAATACATCCTGGCCGGTTTTAAAAACGGGATGTTCGAAGGAGCTTACCGGCAGTTCAGGAACGAAGCCCTCGTCGAGGAAGCTACTTATAAGGAAGGCCGGCTCCAGGGGGTGCGGAAACGGTATTATCCCGACGGGAAAACGTTGCAGGCGGAAGCCGTTTTTGCGGACGGTAAAATCGACGGGGTAAGCAAAACTTTCTTTCAGGATGGCCGGGTAGAAACCGAAAAAGAGTTTAAGATGGGCGTGGAACACGGTTTCGACCGCCGGTACCATTCCGAAACGGGCAAACTTATCTCGGACACTTATTATAAAGAAGGCAAGCCCGACGGCAGGTGGACGGAGCATTTTTCGGGCAACAGGGGCGACTTTACCCGTACGAGCGGTTATAAAAACGGGGTACGCGAAGGCGAATACGCCGAAGTACGGGCCGACGGCCATCCCCGGGAAAAAGGCGCTTACAAAGCGGGTAAGAAAGAGGGGGTGTGGACAACCTATCGCGACGGGGGCAAGCCGGAAATTTCCGTTACTTACAAAGCCGGCGAGAAGAACGGCGAGGAAATCCGCTACTATACCGACGGAAAGCCGGAAAAAAGCACGAATTACCTGAACGGAAAACGCGACGGAATCTGCCGCGATTACTTTTACGACAACGGGAAGGTAAAATCCGAATATACCTATAAAGCGGGGAAACAGGAAGGCCCGTACAAGCGTTTTTACGACGACGGGGTGTTGCGCGAAGAAGGGCGTTGCGAGAACGATACCGAAGTGTACCGTAAGGAGTATTACCCGAACGGCAAGCTCAAATCAGTTGCCGAGCGTAAGGGCGGGGGCTGGACTACGCTGGAGCGCTACGACCGCGAAGGAAACAAGGAATAGCGTGTGAAAAGGTACCGGGTACCCGGATGTGCGGTGTCTTTCCCGGCGGGGTAGTGCGGCTACTCCGGCGAATCGGGTTTCCGGGGAACGTTCCGGATTATAAACAAGGCAACCGGTTTTTTGACGAGCCGGTTGCCTTGCGTTTGATGTGCTGGATATCTTTTCTTACTTCAACCGGAAGGTGGCCAGTACGGCTTTGTGGTCGGTAGGCCAGATTCCTTGCGGTTCGGTTATCTTATCCTGTGTTTTTTCCGTTACCCGCCGGTTGCGCAAGATATCCCCTTTCGGGCCGACGAGCACCACGTCTGTCAGTTCGAGGCGGCTGTCGGGCCGGTAGAAAATAAAGTCGATGCGGTCGCGTTCGTCGGCATCCGGCGCCCAGGCCAGCTTTTCCACGCCGACGTGCGGGCAATCGGCCGGGCAGGTAAAGCCCGGATGCGTAACGGGGTCGGGATACTTTTCGCGGTACGTGTCGCGGTAACCGGCTTTTTCCAGCATCGACGATACGTCCCAGGGCACGGCCATTCCCTGATGGTCGCGCATGTGCCGCGTCGCGTCGCTCCAATCGAGGTGCGAGGGCTCGTTAAAATCGCCTCCCAACAAAATAATCCGGCCGGCTTCCCGGTCTTTTTCCGCTTCCTTCAGGAAACAGGCCATCGCATCGTCGCGCACCGAAAGGCGGTTCAGCCGGAGCAATTCTTCCGTATCGGCAACCGGCTGGTCGAGTTTATGCCAGTCGTTTCCGTCGTATCCCCGGGCATCGTAATAGGCGCAATTCCGGTAATCGAGGTGGGTAGTGTACACGGCTATTTCGTGCCCGTCTACGCGGGTTACCAATTTGTACATGCTTCCCCGGTCGTCGTTCAGCGGATATACCGTAAGGCTGTCGGTAATCGGGTAGCGGCTCAGCAGCCCCGAGTCGTCCGAGTAGAAAGAGTAATAGGTTTTCCCGCGCTTTCGCAGCGCTTCCGTAATCCGGTCGCAGAAGCGGGTGCCGTGGTAATTCCGCACCTCGCTCAGCGTAACGAAATCGGCGTTGCTGCGGATAATTTCGTCGGCTACGGCATCGAAGCCGCCTTCTATCACCGTTCCTTCCTGCCAGATATTGAATTGCAGTACGCGGAGGTCGCGGGCGTTCGCCGTAAGCAGGCCGCCGGCCGCCAGAAGCAAAAAAATGCATGTTTTCCAGGTATTCTTTCTCATCGCGATAAATAGTTTTTTGGCAAAGATAGTGCAAGCCGAGCGCAAAAGCAAAGCGAGCTTTGATTTTGCCGAGGCGCCGCCTATCTTCTCTTTTCGAAGAAAAGTAGTGCAAGCCGGGCACAAAAGCAAAGCCCCTCTTTGATTTTGCCGAGGCGCTGCCTATCTTCGTTTTATTCTTTATAAAACAAAGGTAATAAATCGCGGAGATACGAGTACCCGGAAAATACCGGTAAATAGCGGTTTCCGGAAAAGCCGCCGGCCGGTTCCCTGAAAAGTCGGGCGGATTGGCCGCCCGGTAGAAGCGCAAAACCGGAACGGACGGTAACAGGAGTACCGGAAAATTACGTTTACACGCCAAAAAAGTACGGTTGGCACAAATTTTTCTTTTAATGCATCATTTGTTTTATCGATTGTGATAAAAATGACGTTTATTTGGAACGCAAAAAGCATGTACGCCGAAACGTTCGGCCGATACGGTTGAATAGAAAATCTCATAACGGGAATATAACCTTTAAATCAGTAACCCTATGATGCTTAAAATTATGTTTACCATGCGAATCTTGTGCATCCGGCGGACGAGTCTCGTGCGGAACGGATTGCGCTCTTTACCGTGCCCGGCGCCTCGCCGAACAGACTTTGTACCGTCGTTGCCGGAGGCCGGTACCGGTTAACGGCGGTTATTCCGGCTGTTTTGCGGATAGAAGGCGTTTTATTTATCGGTTTCCCCGTGAAAAAGAAAGTTATGTAAGCGGAAAGTGCCGGAGTTCTCACAGAACTTACGTCTTTCCTGAAAGAAAAATCCGTTTTTCCTGCATAAAAATCCGTTCCTGTGTTTCCCTGTTACTTGCCGGTTTTTATAATATTTCCTAACCGGTCGCTTCGGGCCGTCTTTTCCGTTTTTACCTATTACTTCTGCTTTTAGCTGCCGGTTTGCCGTAATAATACCGGCGTTTTTCCCGGATACCGACCATTTTCGGTTTGATTATATCCTGTTTGTGCTTTTTCCCGCCTGTTTTTTTCCATTTCCGGATCGAATCGCTTTATCTGTTCGTTTTTCTTTCCTGAAAAAAAGAAAGC
>DBGBSM010000463.1:0-4666 GCA_048468815.1 Parabacteroides sp. | reverse complement strand
ACGGCCTAACCGCCCCGTCAGGGAGGAAAGCCTGCCTTTGCAAGAAAGCAACGTTTTCTATCTCCGTTTCTTTCGAAAAAGAAACGGACCAGCCCGGTACCGACCCCCTCTTTACCGAACCGGTTGTTTCTGTGCTTCCGGAACCGAGTCGGAGCGGGCAGGAGGCAAGTTATACCGGGGTTTCTTCTTCTTGAAAATATCCGACAGGCGGATAAAATCTTTCTTGAACAGAATACCGACGCCTTGGGTAGTGGGCACCGATTTATCGTAATACCGGTGCAGGTCGTTGTAATGGTTGTAGGCTTTCAGCCGGATTTCGCCGCTTTTATTCAGTTTGTATTCCAAATCGAACTCGCCGACGAACGAAGCGTTCAGTTGCTGGCTGTCTTTATAGCCGAAGTTACCGTTGAACAGCAACCGGTTGTTCAGCAGTTGGCTCGAAAGCAGCAGTTCCACTTCCGTATCGCTGAACGAGGTGTTGTTCGTGCGGATATTGGTGCCGATTTGCACCTTGTCGGTGATACTCGACAAGATATTGGAAAGCTGCGAAGAAATGGTCGACGATGCCACAGCCGCGAAGTTGGAGGTTCCGCCGCTGATATTGGCGTATTCGGGCGTGTAAAACTTATTCAGCACCAGCAGGTACACGATTTGCCGCGTCATCATGTCTTCCGTGTTGATAATACTTTTCACCTGCCGTTCTATTTCGGGGCTCGAGTTGGGCAGTTCGATGTCGAACGAAATGGCCGGGTTGCGTATCACCCCGTCGAGCTTCAGGATACAGTTTACCGGTACGTTCGTACGCGAACTTTCGGTCATCAGCGATTCGTCGAGGTCGGTCAGGTTGGCCGTGAGGTTATAAATCGCGTCGATGTCCATCGAAGCGCTGAACGGGTCGCCGTGGAACGAAACGGAGCTCCCTTCGCGTATTTTGAAATTCTTGTGGATTACCTTTTGCAGGCTGAAGTTATACACCCCGTCTACGATGGTATAATTTCCGTATATCCGTAAGTCGGAACGGTTGCCGTACTGGATTTGCAAGCTGCCGCTGCCGTTGCCCCGAATCTTGTCGCCCGACGACGGGTCGATCATCAGGGTGATAGTCGCGTCGGGCGTCATATCCAACTGGAAGTTCATCCGGAGCTCGGCGCCCTGGTTTTCTTCTTCCGGTTTGGGGGCCGGGATACTGTCGGTTTTTTCCGCTACCGGCTGTTCCCGGTCTACAAACGTGATGAAATCGTATTCCGAAGCCTTCGAACCATCCATAAAGTTCAGCGTAATCGCCGTGTTCGGGCTGTTCCGCAAATTGATGTTGAAGTCGATAAGCCGTCCGTTTCCTTTGATGGAGGTGGTACCGCTGGCATACACCTGTCCGTAAATCAACGGGTTCTGCGCCTCGGTGGCATTGTAAACCAACATATCGGTAGCCGCGATATTCGTTTGGAAAGTCATGTTCTTGAAATGCGTGTGGTTTACGGTGCCGTTTACGATGGCCCGGTTGCCGTCTTTATCGTAAATGGTGATGTCGCGCATGTAAAAGGACGTGGGCGTGAGGTGAACGGAATCCGAAAACGTGTAATACGTATTCAGGTAATCGATTCCCAGGCCGCCGTCTTTCACAAATACGTCGCCTTGTAAATTCAGCGCCTTGAACGGCCCGAACAAGTGTACCTGTCCGAATCCGCGCCCTTGCAGGTTACTGGCGATATTGGCCATGAAAGGCTGTATGAAAGCGACGTTCAAATCGTTGGCGTCGAAGTAAAGCGACAACCCCGCATCCGGCCCGATAGGGCGTATGTACCCGTTGATGTCGGTCCAGGTGGAATCGTTCTTATAAATGCTGCCCAGCATCAGGATGCCTTTCTGGGCGTCGTCCCACTCGCTGTACAAGTTCAGCTTGCCGAATACCACCTGGTTGAACGAAAAGTCGAGGATGCTTAAATCGGTGTTTACAATCCGGCTGCCCGATAAATCCGTCAGGTTGAACGTGCCGGTAGCCCGGCCGCCGAACTGGAGCACCGGGATATTCAGGATGTCGAATATGTAGCTTAACTCGAGTTCTTTCAATTCGAGGAACAAGGTGTCCGACGGTTCTTTCGAAACCGTTCCGTCGAGCTTGACGAATTGTTCGTTGTGGCTGGCGTAAAAATCGTCGATGTGCACTTTCCCCTTTTCCAGCAATACCCGGGCCGGGCGGATAGTCCAGGTAGAATCGTTGAAGGTGGCTTCCGACGCTTCGAGTGCGATTTCCGTGCTCAGGTAGGGCGGCGTTTTTTCTTCTTGCCGGACGGTAAAGGTCGTAATGGCAGCCAGGTCGGCTTTGAACAGCCGCTCTTTGTTATTGGCCCAGGTAAGCTTGGTGCAGATGCTGTCGCTGTGGGCGTCGGCCTTTATATCGATGTAGTTCCGGAGCCCCTTGGCATTGAAATTGATAGCCCGTACTTCCATATTTACCTGGTCGCCCGGATTGTCGCAAACTACGTAGCCCGATTCGAAACTGGTTTTCCCGGCTTTGAACATCGGCAAAAAAGCTTCGAAACGGAACTTATCGTACACATTATTATAATGTCCTACCAACCGGGCCTGGTTAATCACGGTAAACGGCAGTTTGAAGGCTTCCGAGGCCGCTTCGGTATTTTCCACGGTGAAAACCAGCGAGAAATTATTTTCCTTTACGCCGTTCTTCTTCTTTGTCTCTTTGCTCTCGGCTAAGGCAGGCAGGTAATTTTTAAACGTATTCAGCAGGCTGGGTACGATGGTTTGGAACGAATAAGCTCCCGTTACTTCGCCGTTGATAATATCCGACGTTACGGTGAGGTGCCGGTCTGCGGTATGTCCGGCGGCTTCTACTTTCAATTGCTTCAGGAAAAAGTCGCGCGGAGCCGTTTTGAAAGAAAAGCTGTCGAGCAGGATGGAGCCTTCCAGGTTGTCGATGTTATTGCCGGTGAAATCGGCGTTTAGCGTAAACGACAAATCCGGCGAGTCGTATTTTTTCGTCAGGTTCAGCGTATCTAATTTTACATGCTCCGCCCGGGCGGTAAAATTGAATACCGAATTTTTTCCCTGGTGGTTGAATATTCCCTGCATGCTTACTTTTCCGTTCGGGTCGTTTATATCGAGCATGCCGTCGAAGCTGTTTTTCCTGAATTTACCCGACAAGCGGATATTTTCGTACTTGTATTTCAACAGTTCCAATTCTTGTATCCGGGCGTCTACTTTTCCGGAGAAAGAGCCGTTTACCGGCCGTTGGGCATCCAGCGCTATCTTGAATGCGGTTTTTCCTACAGGCGTATTCCCGGAAAACAGCTTGTCGAGTTCGAGGCCCGGCGTAGCCAGATGGCCTTTGATATAAGCCGCGATGTTTTTCTCCTTGTCGTGCCCGAAAATAAGGTCGGTTTTAAGCGAGCCGATCGAAGAAGTGAACGTACCGAAAGCAACCAGGTTATCGAAGAATCCGGATATTTCACCCGTGAAATGAATCGTGCCCAACCGTTCCAACTCGTCCGGCAGCTTCTTGGATTTGTCGTTGAAGTTATTCAAGATGCCTTCGAGCCCCTCGGTGGTGATATACATCTTGTTTACTTGTCCGAACAGGTAGGTTTCTTCCGGATGGGTAATGCCTTTCAGTTCCATTTTACCGTTAAACAGCATTTTGTCGCTGTAACGCAAGGTCAGGCGTTGCAGGTTGATGTTGTCGATATAGCCCGTGGCTTGGGCCGAAAGCTCGATGGTATCGCTGAAGTTCTTGAATGCGGGCACGAACGCCTGCAAGTCTTTTAAGCAGATGGAAGAAGGGGCGATAGCCAGTTTAACGGGGGCCTTGTCTACGATTTGTGCGATACTGTCTACCTTCGTGAAATCGATATGCGCCTGTTGCAGCCTGAGGTCGGTGCGGGGCAACCGTATTTCGAAATCGTTGATGAAAGCGCTGTCGCGGTTGGCCACTGCGTTGAGCGAGAGCTTCTCCAACCGGAAACCCGATTGTTCGTCGAAACTCATCTTTTTAATGTACGCATTCACGCTGTCGTTCGTAAACGCCTTTAACGACAGGTTGGCGCTCAGGTTACGTATGTCGACGTGGTTCGGATTGAACTTGCCGGGCGTCGCTTTTTGGGATAGTACATTATAAGTAACGTTTCCCCGGCGGATAAGGATGGAGTTGAAGCGGAGGTCTATATTTTTTTTTTCTTTCTTTACCGTGTCTTTGCTGGCGAATGCGTCGATTACGAATTGCAGGTTCAGTGGAGCGTCCGGCGTTTTTTTGGTCAGGTGCAAGTCGAACCCGAACAGCCGTACCGACGAGAACACGATTTTCCCGTGTAACAGCGGGAGTACATCGAATCCGGCCGCTACATGGCTGGCTTCGAACAATACGTTTCCCGACTGGTCTTCGAGATACAGGTCTTTCAGCACCAGGTTATTGAGCCAGCTGAATTGCACGGTTCCCACCTGAACGGGCACCCGGAGTTTCCGCGATAATTCGGTCGATGCAATCCCGGCCGCTTTTTGCTGGATGTACGGAATCGTTAGCAAAAGCGCAGGTACTGCATAAAAGATCCAGAACAAGGTGAGCAGCGTGACGATTATGTATTTGAGGCCTCTGATATCTTTTTTGATTTTATCGGCACAAAACTACTATAAATTAGCGTTAGATTTTGTTTATTTG
>DBGBSM010000462.1:0-5372 GCA_048468815.1 Parabacteroides sp. | reverse complement strand
TCGTGGGGGCAATTAGGAAATAACTCCATCGGGAATTATGAGTGGCAGGCCGTGTATGCCACGGCTCCGCATTATGCTTTCGGAAATAACGAAGTGCCCGGAATCGGCATGGGAAGTTTTTCGAATTACAACCTCGAATGGGAAACCACTACGGTTACCAATCTGGGAGCGGATTTTACCGCATTGAATAACCGGTTGAACGGAACGGTGGAAGTATACCATAAACTCACCGACGGTATTTTATACAATCCCACCTTGTCGCCCACGCTGGCCGGATTCGCCTCGCCCCGCCAGAATATAGCCGAGGTTACCAACAAAGGGCTCGAAATTACCTTAGGATGGAACGACCGGGCGGGCGCTCTTTCGTACGGCGTATCCGGAAACTTCTCGTACAACAAAAACGAAGTAACCCAATACAAAGGGGAGTTGGTGCGCGAATGGCGGCAGCAAGCCGACGGAAGTTCCGCTTATTACACCAACCTGGGCGAAGTTTCCACGGGCGACTTGCAGCGCGTGCTGGAAGGACATGTAATCGACGAGTTTTATGTGTTGAACCTGTATAAAGGCGACCGTACCTATTTTAACGCCGACGGTACGGTAAATATCCAGGGAGGGCCGGCCGACGG
This sequence comes from Parabacteroides sp., assembly GCA_048468815.1. GTDB lineage: Bacteria > Bacteroidota > Bacteroidia > Bacteroidales > Tannerellaceae > Parabacteroides_B. The sequence goes on along the minus strand of DBGBSM010000462.1, from coordinate 4,746 downwards.
AATGATTCGTACGGAAGACGACATGCGTTGGTTGCAGGCTATGAGCGATGCCGGATATAAATTTTATCCCAAGCAGGGAATCGGCAAAGGACAAATCTGGTACGGCGATCTGATTTATGCCGATTCGGACGGCGACGGCAATTACGGCGACGACGACGACAAAGAGTTCCAGGGGTATTCGAAAACGCCGAAGTATTACTTCGGACTACAGGCTAACCTGGCCTGGAAAGGATTCGACTTTTCCATGAACTGGGCCGGCGCGGCGGGATTTAAAATTAACTGGTACCAGTCGGGCGAAAACAGCAGCGTAACCTGGTTCGGATACGGTATCGGGAAAGACGTGGCCTACGACCATTATTTCTACGACCCCGAGAATCCGGCCGACCCCAGAACGAACGTTACCTCGCAGTATCCCCGGCTCACGATGGATAAGGCGGCGCAGGTAAGCGCATCCGGCCAACATATCCTGCATAACGGCAACTATATGAAACTGAAGAACCTCACGGTGGGCTATACGCTTCCGAAGCAGTGGGTACGGAAAATTTACATGCAAAACGCACGCCTCTACGTATCGGGCGAGAACCTGCTTACGATTACCAAGTTCAAAGGCATCGATCCCGAGATGATGAGCGGGGTAGGATACGCCCCGATGCGGCAATATGCCTTCGGTATAAATGTAACTTTCTAAAAACTAAAACGTATGAACAACATGAAGATACAAGCGAATAAACAGGGAAACCTGCTGAGAACCGTGGCTGCAACCGCCCTGCTGGCGTTCGGAGCTGCCGGGTGCGTGGATATGGATTTGTCGCCCGAGGGAAAACCCTCGGAAGGGAATGTATGGTCTACTCCGGCCTTAGCGGAGCAAACGGTAGCAGGCGTATATAATCAATTGTATGTAGATTACAGCGATGTAGCCAACGGATGGTTCGATATATGGTCGAGTACGATGGATTACGGCATCGGCATTGCGCCGACTTTCAACTTTTTGTTCGCCACCAACTCGCCGAGCTCCGTTAAAGGCAGCTCCGCTCCCTGGCAACGCTATTACAAAGGCATCATCAAGGCGAACGACGTAATCGGCAATCTGCCGCTGGTAGAAGGGTTCGACGAAGCGAAAAGAAGCCGGTACATTTCGGAATGCAAATTCCTGCGTAGCTGGTGGTATTACCGGCTGAATATCCTGTATAACGGAGTTCCGTATTATAAAGACCCGATCAAAGACATCGACGAGGCGAAACTGGCGCGTTCCTCGCAGCAGGAAGTATGGAATTACATCGTGGATGATTTGACTTCGTGCATCAACAACCCGGATTTGCCTGACAAATACACGGCCGATGCCACCGATTACGGCCATATTACCAAAGGTGCAGCGTATGCCTTGCGCGGGAAAGTATACCTCTGGATGAAAGAATGGAAAAAAGCGGCCGACGATTTCCAGGCGGTGAAAGATTGCGGATACGCCCTGTACGAAGGGGCGGGGAGCGAATCGTACAAGAAGTTGTTCAAGGTGGAGAACGAACGGTGCGACGAAATGATTTTCTCGTTGCAATGCATCGACCATCCCGATTATACGCAAAAAAAGAACCGGGGTTTTGGCAACCGCTGTTTGCCGCCCGACCCTTCGGGCAACGGCTTGGGATGGAACAATTACATCATCAATCCCCGGTTCGTGGAGTCGTACGAAAACGCCGACGGCAGCCCCTTTAACTGGGACGACATCATTCCCGGATATAACAACATGGGCATCGACAAGCGGATGGTGTATTTCCTGCGGAACAAAATTACCGACGCCGAACGCAAGAACGCGGTAGCGGCCGGAGGCGATATGAGCCGGTACGATGCCGACAGGAACGAAGAACGGATTAAGCAGGCGTACGCAAACCGCGACCCCCGGCTGGCTATGTCGGTTATTACGCCTTACGCTTCGTTTACCGGCGGGGTGGAAGGCACGCCGAAAGAGTACGTAATGCGTTATCCTTTCCGTTCGTATAACCAGCATGGCGATTTGAAAACCGATACGAGCCTGAAGCTGTATTACCTGAACCGCAAGTTCGTAGGCGAAGGGATGGAGTTGCCCAATATCTACTCCGAGCTGGATTTGCCGTTTATCCGGTATGCGGATGTGCTACTGAACTGGGCGGAAGCGCTGAACGAGCTGAACGATTTGCCCGGAGCCATCGCTAAAGTAAACGAAGTACGTAAACGGGCAGGCGCTCAACTGTTGGAAACGAACGAATTTACCCGGGTTACCGGTAAAGAAGATATGATGCGGCGTATCATGAACGAGCGCCACTGGGAGTTAATAGGCGAAGACGTGATTTTCTTCGACGAAATCCGTTGGAAAACCTGGAAAGACCTGAAGTTCTACCGCGACAAGGAAGGGAAGATGAACGGCATGCGCCAGGTATGGGGAGCCACCACCAATAATTATGCCTGGGGCGGCGAGCACTATTGGAACCTGCCGATACCGGCCCGCGAAATGCAGATGAATCCGAATATGGTGCAAAACCCCGGATGGGATTGATAACTGCCGGTATACAATTTAAAACGGAATAACGATGAATTTCAGAAAGTTTCTTTTTTCGGGAATCGTGTTGCCCGGGGCGGCCGTGTCGGTGTGCGCCCAATCCGGCAAGCCCAATATCGTAGTGATTATGACCGACCAGCAGCGGGCCGACCTGTGCGGCCGCGAAGGCTTCCCGATGGATATAACCCCGTATGCAGACCGGTTGGCCCGGCAAAACGCCTGGTTCGATAAGGCGTATACGGTAATGCCGGCCAGTACGCCCGCCCGTTGCTCGTTATTTACCGGGCGGTTTCCGAACGCCACCTGCGTGCGTACCAACCACAACGTGCAGGATATACGGTTCGGGAAAGACTTGCTTGCCGTGTTAAAGGAAAACAACTACGAAACGGCGCTGGTAGGGAAGAACCATGCTTACCTGAAAGCCGGGGATATGGATTTCTGGTCGGAATATTCGCACTGGGGGAAAAACAAGCCGGCAACGGAAGGGGAGCGCGCCGCCAACCGGTTTTTCCGGGAGGCGGTAGGGCAGTGGTTGGAGCCCTCGCCCGTTCCTTTGAAACACCAGCAGCCCGTGCGCATCGTAGACGAGGCGATTACGTGGATAAACAGCCGGCAGGGTCATCCGTTCTTCGTATGGGTTTCGTTTCCCGAGCCGCACAATCCTTACCAGGTTTGCGAGCCTTATTACTCGATGTTTTCGCCCGATAAGATTCCGGCTCCGGAAACGTCGCGCCGGGATGCCGGAAAGAAGGGCGAAAAGTACCGTACGCTGGCTGCGCTCGAAGACGCCTCGTGCCCCGACCTCCGGCGCGATTTGCCCCGGCTGAGAGGAAATTACATGGGGATGATTCGCCTGATCGACGACCAGATTAAGCGGTTGGTGGAAAACCTGAAAGAAAAAGGACTGTTCGAAAATACCATCGTCGTGATTCTTTCCGACCACGGGGATTACTGCGGGGAGTACGGATTGATTCGCAAGGGAGCCGGATTGTCGGAGTCGCTCGTCCGGATACCGATGATTTGGGCCGGTTACGGCATCAAAAGGCAACCGGAAGCCATGCCGGCACACGTGTCGCTGGCCGACTTGTTCCCCACAATTTGCACGGCTATCGGCGATTCCATACCGGTGGGCGTACAAGGGCGCAGCCTGTGGCCGATGTTAACCGGCGAAGCCTATCCGGAAGAAGAGTTTTCGAGTATCGTGGTGCAGCAAGGTTTCGGCGGCGAAGATTTCCTGCTGGGCGACGAGGGGCTCACGTTCGAACAGGAAGGAGCATTGGGACCGGGCAAAGTAGCCCGTTTCGACGAGCTGAATACCTGGACGCAGAGCGGAACCTCGCGGATGATACGGATGGGCGACTGGAAGCTGGTGATGAACAGTTACGGTAAAGGCGAATTATACCATTTGAAGAACGACCCGTACGAGTTGAACAACCTGTTCGGAAACGCCCGGTTTGCCTCCGAGCAAAACGAATTGCTTATCCGGTTAGCGGCCTGGGAATTACGCCTGCAAGACCCGTTGCCGTTGCCCCGGCACCGGTATCGTTTCAAGCGGAACGCCTATAATTACCATTTCTCCGGAGAGTAACGGGAAGCCGCGGCTTTAGCGAGCCGCGGTTATTTTTTATCTACGGTTACGCTCGTTTTTCCGGCGGCTTTGCGGATAAATACCTTTTTGTAAAGTTCATGGTCGTCCGAGTAAACGTGCGTACCGTTCACTTTCCACGAAACGATTTTGCTCCACCAACCGTCGCCGCCGTCTACATCGCGGTTCGTATAGCGGTAAGTTAAATCCATCCGGTCGAACGCGCCTTGGAAATATACATAGAAAACCGCGTTGCCGTATTCCTTGTCGCCCCAGGCGCACGTCGAATAAAAGTGGAGCCCTTCCGTTTCGTCGTAAGACAGGTGGTCTAAGCTGCCGTTATAAAATCCGTACTCCGTGTTATAATCGTCCGGTACGGAAGGAACCGTTGTATTACCGAAGCAACGAATCGGGAGGGTGGTTAAATCGGACGGGTCGAGCAAATCGTTCCCGTTTTCGTCTATGTAATAGAATCGCACCGTGTTGCCCCGTTCGAAGTCGCCTCCCCCGGGAAGCGAGTCGTACCAGCCTTCGTCGTCGTCGGAGCAGCCGGTAAAAGCCGCCATTGAAAAAAGTAAAAATATAATTCCGGATAAATAGGTTGTTTTCATCTCTTTTTGTTTATTGAATG
>DBGBSM010000461.1:0-8654 GCA_048468815.1 Parabacteroides sp. | reverse complement strand
TGGCTCCCAAAAGCTGGAACTTAGCCCGGAACGCCACGTTAACGCTCACTACGACAGCGGGATTCGCCGCAAACGCCGTAGTCGACGAGCCGATGCAACCGATACCCGCCACAGAAACCAATCCTTCGGACGGCCAGCCTTGGGCGGCTTCGTTCCAAAGCCGGTTCGGCGTGCTGGGTAACACCGGCCCGGTAGAATGGGTGGTGTTCGAATCGGCTACCACTTTCCAGATAAACGATACACAGCCCGACCAGAAAGTAATTAACGGTACCGTTAAAATCCGGGTGCATACCGGCTCGCAGGCTGTGAAGCTGTTTATGGGGTACACGTTCTGCGGAAAAGCCTTCGGCTTCGACGGCGAGAAATATCCGGACGCGGACGTGGTGGTTGCCAAACTACTGGAGGTTACCGGCGGCGACGCCCCGTTGTGGGATTACACGGCCGACCCGGCGCTTTCGTTCGTGCCCGCCACTTTCGGTTTCGGCGATATATTCGCCATCAAGTACAACGAGAATAATGCCTTGGAAAACGGCCTGAAAGGCGGCAAAGTGTATCTGGCCGGCCAAGTGGATTATGAGGAAAACGGCGTCGTAAAAGAAAAATCCGTCGACGAAATAAGCAGCAAAACGCTGATGGAAGAATCGGGTAATACGGGGCAGATTACCTCGTGGCAAAAGTATATTTACCCGAAAGAGTTTTTCGGTTTGCCGGACCAGGCGGTTATCCTGGGTATGCGGGTGCATTTCACGAACGAGAACCAAAGCGTGATTATCCGGGACAACGAGTCGGAAGCGGATTTTATTATCGAAGAAACATGCGAATAGATGCTTCCGCTTTCCGGCCATAACCGTCTACGCTAAACTGTCGTTGCGAAGGTGTCTCGTGTTCGGGGCACCTTCGTTATTATCTCTTCCTATCAGGCGTTTATCACTGCAATCACACTGCACTACCATTGCAGTAGCACTGCACGCATTATGCAGTGAAAGTGCAATAATTATTGCAGTGCCAGTGCATAACGATTGCAGTGGCGCTGCATGCTGCATGCAGTCGTACTGCATAACACCGGACCGAGCTTTGCACCAAACCGGTTTTACCCGGCTATCGCCTATATAAAATATCCGGATATAAAAACGTTGTTTATTATCTTTCAGAAGACGGGCCTATCCATACTATATCGGACAATAGATGTAGGCAACGACCCGATGATGCTCGTGGGTTCGACACGCCCGAAAAATAGTCGGACAGTATTTTTTTCTCTTTTCTTTGGAGACACCGAGGTACATACGATTTTGGTGCAGTCGCCCTATAATAATCCGCCATATCACGCTCATTTTAATTTATTTTCATAATTTTGCATCTATAAGAGTTCCGGAAAGGACAATTCGTGGAGAAATAGTAGACTTACCCGAGTCTACCGGCTTCCACCGGATGGTAGCCGTTTTCCAAAAGTCGTATTCCCCGATATATAGTGTCGTACTATAAGGACAGCATGACTTAGATAGAAAATAGAGGTCTTCGACGGCATCCTTTCGGGAATGACGGCTGGAAAACGATTTCAAATTATAGGAAAGTCGTATGATTCAAATGAAACAATTGACCGATGCGGAGTTAGCGGCACTTCTCGCGCTGAACGACGAAGCAGCCTTCTGTGAACTGTACATTCGCTACAAAGACAAGCTGTACCGCTTTTGCTTCGCTTTACTGAAATCCAAAGAAGAGGCGGAGGAGATTGTGCAGGAGATTTTTATCCGTCTTTGGGAATCGCGTGCGTTCATCCGCCCCGAACTTTCATTTTCCTCTTTCCTTTACACGATGGCCCGTAATCGTTTATTCAATTATTTCCGAACGATGGACATAGAAAAAAAGGTGAAAACAATCATAGCCTCCGGGCAGGGAGAAGGGGCCGACGAAAGTTCCGAAGCAGACTCGGAAGTCATCTACGCCGAATACCGCAGCATCTTGCACAACGCAATTACCCAACTACCGCCTCAACGTCAGCGTGTTTTCCGTATGAGCCGCCTCGAAGGCATGATGTATAAAGAGATTGCGGCCGAATTAGGAATCTCGGTCAACACGGTGCAGGAACATATTACCGAATCCCTTAAATTCATCAAGACGTACTTCAGCAGATATGCAGACATGACGTTCTGCTTGCTTCTGACGGTATTTAACCGGATGTGAAAAAGGCTGTTCTTCGGGGCTTCGCTCCCAAGACAGCCTTTTTCATTTTTCACCTTATCAGGTTGGATTTACAAACAACCTTTCTTATTGCTTAATCGCCGGTTTGTCGAAAATACTTTCTGCCACGGTAAACGAGCTTTTGTAAGAATCGGCCATTTCTGTCAATTCCTTCACCATGTCCGGATGTTTACCGGCCACATTGTACAACTCTTCGGGGTCTGATCCCAAATCATAAAGCACAGGGGTGTCATACACTACTTTTTCCCCGGGTCCGTAGGCCGGTTTATAGGAGAAATGGGCTTTGTAGTTTCCTTTTCTGACAGCGTACAAGTCGCTTCCTCTATAAAAATAGTAAGAATCACGTTTGCTTGCGGTTTTGTTTGTGATGACATTCAGCAGGCTCACCCCGTCATAAATCCTGTCGGCAGGCAGCGAAACACCGGCCATTTCGCAGAACGTGGGTAATAAATCCAACGTACTGCCCATGTCTGTAACCTGTCCGGGCTCGACCATGGCGCCCCACATAATACAAGGAACACGGAATCCGCCTTCGAAAGAAGAGTTCTTGCCGTCTTTCAACGGCCCTGCGGAACCTCCGAGCTGATGATACATTAACCAGGGGCCGTTGTCGGAGGTGAAGATAACCAGTGTGTTTTTATCCAGTCCTCTTTGTTTCAATGTTTCCAAGATAAGGCCGGTACTCCAGTCGAGTTCCTCTACGGTATCGCCGTATTTACCTCTCGCTGATTTGTTTTCAAAATCGGATGAGGCGTAAACGGGGATATGAGGCATCGGATGGGCAACATATAAGAAAAACGGTTGGTTTCCTTTCGACCGGATGAAGCGAACGGCAGCATGCGTTACCTGCTGAGTCAACTCGTGCTGATCCGGTTCTCTTTCGATAACTTTTTCTTGTTCATACAGCATATATTCATACGGATACTCGGAACCACGTTCTCTTTTGCTCATATCATTGGAATAAGGATATCCGTAAAAATAATCGAACCCGTGGTGCAACGGCATGGATTCAGGACGATGCCCCAAATGCCATTTGCCGATACATCCGGTATGATAACCAGCTTGTTTTAGTAATTCTGCAATCGTATATTCCCGAGAGGGAAGACCTTCAGGAGAATCCGGGAATAAAACTTCTCTCCTATCGCCATACATACCTGTCCGCACCCCCAAACGGCCGGTTAACAAGCCGGCTCTGCTGGGTGAGGAAACCGATGCCGACACATAAAAACTGCTCCATTTCTGACCTTCCGAAGCCATACGGTCCAAGTTCGGCGTTTTAGTGGTAGGATTGCCGAAACATGAGAGGTCGCCGTATCCCATATCATCGCAATTAATGACAATGATGTTGGGTTTTACATTCTTTTTAGGTTTTGCGAACGCATTACATACAATCAATCCCTCCGCAATTACCAAGGCTACTTTTAATTTATTCATCGTAAGTTTATTTTAAAAACCGGTGGTTTGTTTGTCTTCAAACAACCGGTTTAAGGTCGATTTACATAATAAGGAAAAACGGTTACCAACCGGGGTTTTGTTCCAGGTTGGGATTCAAAGAACGTTCTCTATCAGGAATCGGGAGCAAATCGTAATGCTCTGAATACCCGTTCGGGAAGCGAGTTTCGATAATAGATCCGTTGTGGTCTTTGATCACCATCGGATACAGATCTTTACCGATTTTCCATCTCTTCACATCAGCCCAATAACGGCCTTCTAAAGCCAATTCGATTCGTCTTTCGTGCCGTACCCGTTCACGAGCCTCTTCGCGGCTCATCGAGGTGGGGAGCAACGAAATCTTCACGTCGTCTCTTTCTGTACGGATACGATTTAAAATAGCGATGGCATCAGCCACATTTCCATTGGTTTCGACGATAGCTTCCGCTTTGGAAAGTAAAACATCGGCGTATCGTAAGATGATGTCGTTGATGTATGACTGTCCGGCAGGAGGCAGGTCTTCTTCTTTTTGGATTCTGTATTTACGTGTGCTCAAATGTTTCAGTCTGTTGCCCGAATGGTTGAATGCACCATTAGGATACAGATAATTAGGGAATCTATAGCCAAGGATGTACGAACCCGGTAAAACAACGGTGAATGCTAAACGCGGATCTCTGTTTTCATACGGATTCGCGGGGTCGACGGGGGAGCCGTCGACGGTTTCGTAGGCTGCCACCAAATCGTCGGTCGGCACGTAGCGACTTCCACGTGTGTAACTGCCGGTTCCCGTGCCGCAATATTGGTCAAGATAGGTTCCTTGCGAATTTTCACCTTCCATATATTGAATGTCGAACAATACCTCCTTGTTGTTTTCATTTGCAGGATCGAACAATCCTTCGTAACTATGGAAAAGGCCGTATTTACCCAGTTTGTCTATCTCGTCGACGCAAGTGAGCACATCTCGGTATTTACCTTGATACAAATAAGCCCGCATCTTCATACCCAAAGCCGCACCTTTAGTGGCTCTTCCCGGTTCCGGAGCATCGACGCCTAAATTGGCGATAGCTACATCATAGTCTTTTTCTGCTTGCGCCCAAGTCTCCTCCAGGGTCGCACGTGTCAATGTACGCGCTTCCTGAGCCGAAATGTTTGTCAATATGATAGGAACTCCGCCGTATGTTTCTGCCAATACAGAATAGGCCAGTCCACGCAAGAAATGACTTTCGCCGAGGTATTTTTTATTTACCTCGTCAGACAACCCGACAGATTCCAGGCATGACAGCAAGTAGTTGGCACGCGAGATTATCTCGTAGCATCTGGTCCAGCGGAAAGTAACAATTTCCTTATCGCCGGAGGTGATTTCTCCGCGTCCTAATTTGTTTAAAACGACTCGTGTTTCCCAATTAAAAGCGTTAGGAGTCGCACCGTCGGTGATGCCGAATCCAAACAACCCTTGGAGATACAGATCACTTTCCCGCAATTGGGAATAAATGCCGTTCAACATCATTTTGACTTCGGCCTCGTTCTCCGGAAAATTAGCAGACGATATTTTATCTTCAGGAAATACATCCAAATATTTATCCATACATCCTGTAAAGGTCAGGCAGGACAATAGAAACAAACCGTATAGTATTTTTTTCATGACTTAGAAATTAATATTTAAACCGAATGTGAATATTCTCGGAATAGGATAATAACCCGATCCGTTGTTGAAAGAATCCTTTTCAGGATCGTAGCCCTCATATCCTTTTTTCCACATGATTGTAAACACGTTCTGAGCATTGGCGTACAGATAGAGGCGACTCAAACCCAATTTCGAACTCAGCTTTTCAGGAACGGCATAGCCCAACTGCATATTTTTCAACTTAAGAAAGTCGATTCTGTGCATCCAGAAGGAAGAATCGTACCAGTCCCAACTGGAATCAATGCGCAACATCGGAATTCGGGAATCGGGATTCTCGGGGCTCCAGGCGTCTTTCCAAGACTCGGTCAGGCTCATAATCATCAACATAGGCTGCGTACAATCGTTTCTTGTCAGCACATTGGCTTGCCCCATACCTTGAAACAAGAAGTTCAAGTCGAAACCTTTGTAACTCAATCCGGCAGTGATGCCATAAGTAATCTTGGGAATGGTGTTACCCAAAACCTGTTTATCTTGGTAGTCGATCTTTCCGTCGTTGTTGACATCTTCGTATTTCAGATTTCCGACTTTTGGCTTGAATGAGTTACTGTGCATGTGCTCATCGATCTCTTCTTCCGACTGATAGATACCGATAGCCTTATATCCGTACAATGACTTGTAGGAATACCCCTCCCGGATCAAATAGAGTTGGTCGGGAGAGTTACCTCCCTGGAACTTCGTCACTTTATTGTTCACAAAAGTGAAATTGGCACCGATGTTGAAGCCCAGGCGATTGCAGTCTCTTACTTGGTTGTCGTAGTTGACTACCAATTCAAAACCGTTGTTTCTCATTTCCCCCACATTCTCGAAAGGGGCAGTTTTGTTACCCACAATGTTGGATATCGGTAACTGAACAATAATATCCGATGTTTTCTTGTCGAAATAGTCGGCTTCGATATTCAGTTTGTTGTCAAAGAATCCCATCTCGAGCCCCAAGTCATACGAAGAGGTTGTTTCCCAAGAGATGTTTTCGTCCACTAATTTGGTTACTGCGGCTCCCGAAGCCAAATTGCCACCGTAGCTGTAGCTCTGATCAAATTCCTGACTGAAAATGGACAAATAAGGCCAATAGCCATCGATGCGTTGGTTTCCCAATTGTCCCCAAGATGTACGCAATTTCAAATTGGAAAAAGTATTCAAATCATTAATGAAGTTTTCCTCGCTCAAACGCCAACCTACGGAGAAACCGGGAAATACCCCCCAACGATTTCCTTTTTTGAACCGGGAAGAGGCATCGGCTCTCAAGTTCATTTCAAACAGGTATTTGTCGTCATAGGCATAGTTCAATCGTCCGAAATACGACCCCATACGCAATCTTGATAAGTTACCTTCCGCTTTGATGCCGTCCGTACCGGCGTCGATTTGCGTCAAACCGTCTTTGGCGGGATCCGACCTACGTCCGAAAACATTTCTTTCATTATAATTCTCCAGCTGTAAACCTGCCACGCCGGAAACAAAATGTTTGTCTCCAAATTTGTGACTGTAGTTTAATGTGGCGTGGAAGTTGTTGCGCATTGTAGAAACTTGCTTTCGGCTGACGATCATGCCTCCTGAATTATAATTCATATTCTGTGTTTCCTTTCCGGAATCGGTATATCCGTAAAGCGTTTCATTGTAACGGTCTGTCATTTTCCAATTCCCGATAGTAGACCAGGTGACTTGCAAATTCAAGTCTTTGGTGAAGTCTACCGTAGCAAAAGCGTTTAAAGACAAATAGTCTGTGGTTGTATTGTTTTTACCGTTGGCTGCTTCGATCAAAGGGTTGTGGTTTTCATATAGCAATACGCCTTTTTCATCGGCAGCTTCAACCGAACCGAATCGGCCATCTCTCGCGTAGGGTGCATTGAATGGCACTGCTCCTTGAAGCATAGTCCACACTCTGCTTAACTCGAACGGCTCGGTTGCATCGTTGCGTGAAAAGCTCAATCGGCTTCCGATTTTAAACCATGAATTTACCTTATACTCCAAGTTGGCTCTGATACCGAATTTTTGAGCATCCGTGTAACGCAGGATACCGTCTTGTTTTAAGTAGTTCAAAGACAAAAACGAGGATAACTTGTCAGAACCGCCCCGAATGGAAAGGTTGTGGCTCGTAATTAGTGCATTATGAAACAACTCATCATACCAGTCCGTATTGGGATATTTATAGGGATCGGTACCGTTTCTGAAATCGGTAATCAACTGGTCGGGGAATAGTGGCAAAGCCCCGTTATTCTCGAATCCTTGATTGATCAGTGTCATCATGTCGGCGCTGTTGGTCACGAAATTGTATCTGCGCCCTAATTGTTGCATACCTACGTAGGAATTTAATTCCACCTGGGTTTTCTCTTTGTTCTTACCCATTTTGGTAGTCACCAAAACGACTCCGTTGGCAGCTTTTGAGCCGTAAATAGCGGCACTTGCAGCATCTTTCAAAACAGAAATGCTTTCAATATCGTTGGGATTGACTTGTCCGAAAGAACCTTCCACACCATCGATAATAACCAAAGGGTCGGAATTGTTCAGCGTACCCCATCCACGTATTCTAAGTTGTGCTTCATCGCTTCCGGGCTTTCCAATATTTTGGCTGACCCATACTCCGGAGACTTTGCCTGAAAGAGCTTGAGATGCATCGGTAATCGGGCGATTGGTCATCTCTTCGTCAAACTTGACAGATGAAACAGCTCCGGTCAAATTCACCTTTTTCTGAGTCCCGTATCCGACTACGACCACTTCTTCCAACGCTTGCGTATCTTCCTGCAACGAGATTTTGAGTGTGTTTCCTTTACCTATCGGAATCTCTTTGGTCAAATAGCCGATATAGGAAATAACCAATGTGCCTTTTTCGGGCACATCCAAAGAAAAGCTGCCATCCACGTCCGTAATCGTACCGATGGTGGTGCCTTTAACGACAATATTCGCACCGACAATCGGTTCGCCGTTGTTGTCTAAAATGGCTCCGGTCAATTTTTTACCGGCTTGCTCCTCGGTAGCAACTTCATGCGATTGCTTTGAACGGCTTACGGAAATGGTATTGTTGATTTTTTTAAATGATAATCCGGTCTGGCGGCTTAGTTCGTCCAAAATGCTGTCGATTGAACCACTTCGGATGTTCACATGGACATCCTTTACACCTTTCAGCACTGACTCATCGTAGAAAAAATTATAGCCTGTGAGTTTGCTCAGTTGCTCGAAAGCTTCACTGACGGCTATTTGTCTTACCACGTATGTGAGGTTGTTTTCTTTTAGATTTTGTCCCGTAGCTTCTCTGGCACAAACCAGTTGAAAAGAGACAATTATTGCACAAACAGTTAACAAACTTCGCATAATTATCTTGTTTGTTTTTAGATTAGATTTCATACAT